>LJNI01000001.1 GCA_001303225.1 candidate division TA06 bacterium DG_78
CAATTCTATGATATATGCACCATTGGGTAAGAGGTTATTATTCTCAAGACTTTTTTAAAGCTCTTACAGTTACGGAAGATACATAAAAAATAGAAACGTCTACGACTGCTTGGATTCTTTCCTTTTAAGAATATCTTGCGCAGTCGCGGCAACGAAATGATCTCTATGTCCAGCAGCATCGTGGAGTGCCTGGAGAGCCTTGGGACTTCCAATTTTTGTTAAAGCATTAAGAACTGCTGCCTTCGTTGGTTTCAGCAGGTCTCCTTTGAAAAATGCGCCTTCGTTCAGCACCTCAACCAAGGAATCAACTACAGTATCATCTCCCACCTGTCCGAGGACCTCAATAATTTCACACCTCATTTGTTCCTCTTTTTTATCAGGAATACCCTTACGAGATTTCAACCACTTTGGTATTTCGCCAATTTTATGTTTTACATCATCACGTTCCAAAAACTTCATTGCCTCGATAACGACTGCATGATGCTTACTGTCGAGAGCCTTTTTGATGTACTCATTCACACCTGGACCACCAATCTTATGAAGAGCATCTACTGCCTCTAACTGTACCCGCTCCTCACGATCATCGAGCAAACGACCGATATCATCGATAGCACTATGTGCTTTCATCTCACCTAATATAAAAGCGCCATTCCGTCGAATATACCACTCACGACTCGAGAGTAGTTTCTTTATTTCGGCAACTGCTGGTTCACCAACTTTCACGAGAACATCGAGCATCTTCATGCGTACCGAACGATCCTCTGTTTCTTTGAGTGTTTCAATCAAGAGAGACAGCGAAGAATCAGAAAGAGAAATGAGCGCATCCCTCGCGGCGACAAACGTTCCTGGATCCCAGAGCAAGGATATCAACTCAGCAACGTAGTTTATATCTCTGAGTTCATTAATTGTTCTGATGATGAGATTCTTCTTTTCCAAAAAGGCTGCTTCTTTACGCATTAAATGTTTACCAAATTTTCTAGAAATGAATTGTACGACATCATCTCTATGAAGTTTATGTGACGTCAAATATAGATGTTTAATCGCTTCAGTAATTTTTTTAAATGTCGACATTTCTGTCTCTTTATCAGCCATGGTATCAAAACGATCAGCCAGTAATCGAATTAAATCGTAATTCTCCCGTTCGAAAAGGTGCTCGGCAAACTCCATGAGACTATCAATAGCTTTATTCCTTTCTTCGTGCGAAGGATCACGTAGTTTGGGAAAAAACTTCCTCATCTCTGCTTCCAAACTTTTGATCGAAATTTTATCTAAATCTTTTGGTGATGCCGTTGCCTTCAATTCGCTCATCAATCGCGTCGCTATTTTTTCAAAATCTATTTGCGGAACGTTTACCCTCAGTGAGGATAAAATTGCCGGGAGCCGTGCGCCCGTTACATTTTTTAAAATATCAATGACCTCTTCATCATCCATCGGCGCTTTCTCTTTAGCCTTTGTCGCTATGATGTCGATAATATCTTGATCAGACATCGTTGGCACGAGCGTCCTAAAGAGGGTAGCAAGTTTCTTATTCTCTGCTCGATATTTTATGATGTTCTTTTTAATGTTTGGAGATAAAACAGCGAGCATACGAGAAAATACTAGTGAATACTCGTCCCACCTGTCTTCCCCATACTGATCGGCAACCATAAATGCGAGTTGCTCCATCCCACTGACGATCTTCTCTGTCTGTTCCTCAGCTGCTTCGCTTCCAGCAACACCGATACCAGCGAGAAACTTACCTAATTCCTTTTTTCTCTCTTCATCAGTCATAGTGGTTTGCGATGCCACGAGCGACTCAAGAAAGTATTCCCAGTTGATACTACCTCCACCAAGGCCCTCACCATCCTTAGAAACAACACCAACTTCATACTTATTAATTGCAATGCCGGTAATACCTTTCGATCTCATCAAGGTTTCAATATCACCATAGTCAGTAAGATCCGCTGCGGTTGCTGCCATTGCTGAGAAAAATTCTTTAATATCGTTCTCCGATGCATCGACGCTAAATGTTATACTCTTTATTCCAAGTCGTGTAAACCTGTCTACTACACTCCGTACAATAGGTAATCGTTTGGGAGGATAGCGTATCTCCTCGATCATGATGTTTTTTTCTATAAGAATTAATGAAATCGATTCTTTCTCGATTGGTATTTCTTTAAGCAAAACATTGAGCCGTTGTACAACCGGCATCAATGAAGGATGCCCCTTTGGGTAAGTGCGAGCAATATTCATACCCAATCCAACTTGTTTAATTAAATCAATGTGGAACTCAGATAATTGTTCAGCCATTATGCCCTCAATTTAAGTTTGTACTCATAGGCTTTTACTGTCAAATTATCTTTGACAAATTCGCCTACTTCTCGATAACTGAAAAATGCCTTGGTCTCCCGATATAAATTTTCACCAACGAGAAGCGTATTCGTCTCTGCGTTTTTTTGTAAAACCTGGCTTTTGCTAAAACCATCGGTAATGATTAACGCATTACGTATATCATCTTTTATATTAAACACTGAAGCAGGCTCGATTTCGATCCCGACTTTTAACCCTATGGGATTTTTGAGATACTCTTTTTTATTGCATTCGAATAACGTATTAAACATCTCTTCAGCTGCAAGGACTGCCATATGAGGTGCAAATCCCGACTCTTTACGCAGCCCAAAGATACTCACCACCTCGTCACCGATGATCTGGTAAAGAGTTCCCTTATACGACTCTATTATCTTTGAAAAAATACCAAAAACCTCATTAAGAAATGTCATGACATCCTCAGCAATCATTTCCTCACTCATTGTTGTAAAGCCTGATAGATCAGCTCTTAAGAATGTCATCCGCACATCTTTAAACGGCAATGTTTCATAATTACCTTGAACAATACCACACCAGGGACAAAAATTTATGGATTGTTCAATTTCTTTACCACAATTTGAACATTTCATAATTACATCTCCAATAGTCTAACATACTCTGGCCTCAGGGCAAAACATTGACGATGTTCTGCATTCAACTTATTCTTCATATCATTGTATATCAATAGTGCCTTTTGTCCATAATACCGTGCTTTTTCAGTATCACCAGCCTCATTGTAGAGCTGAGAAAGTCTAAACAACACGATAGCAAATAACGGCGGTAATTTGAGCATCTCCGCAATCTTGAACGCCTTGAGCGCGTGTTTCAAAGGAGCATCCTCATCTACCAATGACAAAAGATTAAAGCAGTGACATTCTATTTCTCTTTGTGTAAATTTCTGGGCAATCTTAAGTGCATTAGCAATATAATCTCTTGTCTTACCGAATTCTTTCCGGAAATAGTACACTATTGCTTTTTTGAGATTTATCTCAGCCAGAAGATTTTCCCGTATAAAGAATGAGATTTTCTTGTCTACAAGCTTTAAATACTTTTCTGCATTTTTGAAATTACCGTTACTGGTATATATGAGTGCAAGACCAAGCGCAGATTTGATATATGTTTCAGTGCTACCAATAGCCTCAGAAACAGTTGAAGATTCTACCAACATCGCCTCAGCCTTTCTCAAATCCCATATTTGATAATTAACATCGGCAATCAACTGTTTGAATTGAACGACCCCTCGCATATCATCAGGTGGCACAATATCTTCTAAACCATAATTCAGGTACTCTAAGGCTTGCTCATAATTACCTAAATCCCTGTGGAGGTGTGAGAGATTAAGCAGACACAGTATCTCGCCCTCTTTTATATCATTGGCTCGAGCCGTATTCCAACTCAAATTATAATAGAGAATACTCTTCTCGTACTCGTACTTCTGTGCATAGAGAATTCCGAGATCAGCATAGAGGAGCGTCAAAATATCTGGCAATTCACCATCGCATTTATTTACCCCAGTGAGCAATGATTCCTCTGCCTCACTTAATTTATTAAGTAAGATCTGCGCATAGCCGTTACGTTCTGTGAAACTTACTTCACGCTCGAGATCCTTATCCTTCTGTGCGTCTACTAATCCTTCTGTAGCAGTTTTCACCATCTTTTGAATATTACCCGTGATTTCATAAAGGTCGGCTAAATGTAAAAACACCTCTCTCGTTAAATCTGCTGGTACCTCATCGCCTCGTTCTTTTTTTATTTTAAGGAAAGTGTCGTAAAAAGAGAATGCCTGTTCCGTAGCGTAGAGATTTTTCGCCCGATCACCAGCGAGTTTAAAGTATGTTGCAGCCTTTTTGAAATGATCGCATGATAAATAGTGGTGTCCCACATTTTCATAAAAATTTGATAGTTGATCTGCATAAAGTGTTTCGAAAAGTTGTGCAACATGTTGGTGAATTTCTTTTCTCTTCCTCAATGGTAAAACAGTATATGCAGCGTCTTTTAAGAGGTTATGTCGAAAAATATATACTGGGTCGTGTTCGTTTTTCGACAAGATTATATAACCTTCGTTTATAAGATAACTGAGTTGTTCTTTTAATTGTGGTTTATCAATTAATCCCTGTAAAATTCGTAACCCAAAACTATATCCTATCACTGATGCATAGTCTATAATGAGTCGATAATCTGAAGAGAGTGAATCAATCGTTGACATAACAACACCGTATAAGTCATCAAGAAATGGCAGCCGTTTTTCTTTTTCGAGATACCAACGTCCAGACACCTCTTTTATCACTTTAGCGCGTTTAACATGTCTCAAAGCCTCTATGGCGAAGAGAGGATTACCTCCAGTCGTTCGGTAGACAAAATCAATCAGCTTATCATCAACATCGTTGAGTGTAAACTTAACCAAATCACCAATGGCTTTTACTGATAGGGGCATAATATTCAGTTCTTCAAGTCTCGGAATAACTTCCGAGAGCGTAGCCATAGATTCCTTCGAGATATTAACCATAAGAAACATCAATGGTTCATTTTCGAGCTCGGCAAACAAGTGAGAAACAAAATCCAGCGACATTACATCAATTCTATTGAATTCTTCAAAAACGAGAACGAGCGGTTGATTTCGGCATTCATGCCTAATCAGATTTTTGAGAGATGTGTATATTTCTTCATTAATAGAACGTATTTCATCCCCTCTGAGTCTCCTCAAATCAGTTAAAAAAAGATGTTTAATACCCTTAACATCAATCGGTGTTAACCCTTTTATATTGATAATGTCATCGATTTTCTTAGCTATTAGTTCTTTGCTGTCGAATTCGTTTAACTTAAAATAGTTTCTCAACAGAAATTTAAATGGATAATACGGTGACTGAACTTCTGTAGAACAGTGTGTTTCAATAAAATTAATAGACTTATTTTCAATGAGATAGTTCTCTAACTCCTCCTTCAGTCTTGTCTTTCCAATACCCATCTGACCTCGAATAATACAGAACGTCGATTTATTCTCTTTTATGCCTTCTGTAATGGTAATCAGTTTCTTAATCTCTTCTTCGCGGCCGAACAGTGGCATCTTTTGAGATGAAGATATTTCCATTTTCTTTTTAACGTCTTTGACTAGATAGACATCAACTTTA
The DNA here is from genome assembly GCA_001303225.1 of candidate division TA06 bacterium DG_78. Classification (GTDB taxonomy): domain Bacteria; phylum Hydrothermota; class Tepidihabitantia; order SM23-42; family SM23-42; genus DG-78. The sequence continues at coordinate 5,475 of LJNI01000001.1, forward strand.
GCAATTCGTCCCTTAACACTACGTTCACCGAGATGCTCGACATCAACGTATTCGCGCACTTTGTCGTACGTATTTTGACTCATAATAATTTCATGTGGCGGACATATTTCAGCGAGACGGCACGCTGTATTAATTGTATCACCGATGACGGTGAGATAAGGGAGTTCTTTCAATACGTAACCGAAAAACGCACGACCAGTATGTAGCCCCATCGTGATGTCAACGTCATCTAATAAATCTTCAGACGATTTCTTTTTGAGCCACCAATTTTTTATACGATGAGCGCAGCGAATCGCTCGTATCGGATCATCATAGTGTGCCCTCGGTGCTCCAAAAATACCCAATATTCGATCGTCTGGGAAAATTTCGTTTAACGTACCATCGAAACTCCGTATCATATCCTCAATTTCTCTCAGACATTCACGGATGTAAATCGTAGTTTTGTTATACACATCTCTATCTGTAAACTTTTCAAAACCAATAATATTTACAAAAAAAACAGAGAGTAATCTCAATTCACCACCCCAAAATTTTAAGCGGTCAGATGTTACTGTTTGTTTTGGTTCAGATATGAGTTGCGTACCACAATGGGTGCAAAAAACAGCATCTTTGAGGTTATACTGATGATTACAGAAAGGGCATACACTCATTTTACCACCACATCTTCACATTCGTAAATAAATTATACTTACATTTAAGTATATGTCAAGATTCAAAATGAAAAATCGATTAAATTTCATAGACTCGGGTCGTTTCACACGTGATTGACTCATCTTGATTTTTGGTACAGGTTTTTATATAATATACCACGCATGAAAAAAAATATACGAAGCTACTCTTTGATAAAAATGAATACGGTCATCGCTGATCTTGGTATTGAGCCGTATCGTAGTCAACAGATTTTTCAATGGATTTGGCAGAAAAATGCCGCAGATTTTTCTGTTATGACTAATATATCAAAGGAATTAAGAAAATCTCTTTCCGAAAAATTTACTATTTCTGGTCTAAAAATAGAAAAGAAATTATCTGCTAAGGATGGTTCAGAGAAGTTTCTATTTAGATTAGAAGACAACAATTTTGTTGAAGCAGTATTTATACCTGAAGGTAAAAGAAAAACTATCTGTGTATCGACACAGGTTGGTTGTCCGTTAGCTTGTAAATTCTGTGCAACTGCATTAATGGGTTTCGCAAGAAACATGAAGGCATACGAAATCGCCGATGAAATTCGCATCATACAAAGGGAAAAAAAAGTAAAGATAACTAATCTAGTCTTCATGGGCATGGGTGAACCTTTATTAAATTTAAAAGAGGTTGCCGAAGCGATGGACATCATATCATCATCGGTAGGGCTTAGTATCAGTCAGAAACGCACAACTATCTCAACGGCTGGATTGGTCGATGGTCTTGATTATCTATTAACATCGCCGTTGAAAGTTAAATTAGCAATTTCATTGAATTTCCCAAATGAAAAGGTGAGAAAAAAAATGATGCCAGTAGCTAAACAAAATCCAATTAAAGAGATACTGAAACTTGCCAGAGAATATTCTCACACAAAAAATATGGTCACATTTGAATATGTATTGATTGATAATTTAAATGACCGTTTAAAAGATGCACAAAACCTTTTAAAATTATTAAAAGGAATACCTTCTAAAATTAATCTAATACCTTATAATCCACATCCAACATTACCATATAAAAGTCCTTCACAAGAAAAAATTAAGAAATTTCATCAATATCTTTTATTATCAAAACACACAATAACATTAAGAAAATCACGCGGTCGAGAGATTCTCGCAGGCTGTGGGCAGTTGGCAGGAGGAGTAATAAAATGAAAGAAAATGTTCGGGTACATCTCCATATTTCAGGGATTGTACAGGGTGTATTTTTCAGATCAAATACTCGAGAGGTCGCAACTAACTTACATGTTACTGGTTGGGTAAGAAATCTTTACGACGGCAGAGTCGAGGTTGTTGCCGAAGGTCCAAAAGATAGCATAGATCAATTTATCCAGTGGTGTCACAGAGGACCATCTGGTGCTTCAGTTGATACTGTGGAAATCGACTGGCAAGATGCTACTGGAGAATTTAATAATTTTGAAATACGTTATCGTTATTAGAGTAACAATTTTCATGAATATTACATATCCATGAATTTCTTATAGAAAGCGATATGTTTTTCAGCAATCACTTCCCAGCTGAAATGTTTATGAATTGTCTTACGACCCTCTTGTCCGAGGCGTGCAGCCATTTTTTTGTCTTTTAAGATCGTAATCATTGTCCTGGCAAATTCTTCACTATTCTTTGGATCTACTAATAGACCGTTCTTTCCCGATTGAATGACATTTCTAATCCCACCATATTTTGAGGCAATAACTGGTACGTTGCATGCCATGGCCTCTAACGCGGTCATGCCAAATGGTTCAAAAATTGACGGCAATGCAAATAACATGGCGTTTTGGTATGAGGCAACGAGTTTCTCATCTGGTATATATCCTACAAGATGTACTTTGTCTCGCATTCTTCTCTCATCAATAATTTTTCGCATTGTAGCAAATACTTCTAACTCAGTCTGCTGTGGCTTTGGTGAACCTCCACCAATGACAAGATTGATATCCGGAATTTCCTTTCTCACAATATCAAATGCCTTGAGCAATAAATTATGTCCCTTATTAGCATCAATTCGACTCAGGCAAAAAATATAGTGTTCAGACAACCCAGTATTTGTCTTTTCTTCACCAGATTGTAGTGGTTGGAAAGTGTGAATGTTAACACCCGGCGAGATGACTACGATATTATTTGATGCAAATTCATATAACTGTTTAATTTTTTCTTTTTGAAGTTCAGTAGTTACAGTCAGCGCCGTCACTGTTTTGAAAATTCGAAGTTCCTCCAATATCCTATGTTTAAACTTGTATTTTTCCTCCATCTCATCAGGATCGCCGCCCATCTTTTCGCGTTTCCAGGCACCTATGGAATGAGTGGTAAAAAAGGCTGGCTTATCAAATGCTTTTGCCACATCAATCGTAACAATACCTGCATCAACATAGTGGCCATGGAAAAGGTCGTAGTCAAAATTCTTTTCGTTGATAAACGTTATCATATTTTTTGCTAACTCTGGTAGGACATCGTAAATTTCTTCTTTAGGGATGAATTCTTCAGGTCCTGCTGGTATACGTATAACCCGCACATCAGGGCAGTCTACGACAAGGTCAATTTGTTTCTTTGTAAAATCAAACCAACGCGTGTAGATATCAACTGTAATACCCAGTTTGGTAAAAGCCTTTGCTAATTGAAGTACATAAACAACTTGCCCACCCGTATCTGTCCTTCCTAATTGTGGAACTGGATCGAAATATCCATGTGTGCTTAACATACAGATAGTTTTTATTTTTTCAGTTACCTTTCTGCTCATTCCTTTTTGCCCCGTTGGAATGCCAAATCTCTTAAAAAATGCATCACCATTTACAGCGGATTTCCTACGGAATTTACCTCATAATTTTTAGTTACAATTATATCAGCCTGCGGTTTATGTAATGATATAATTCTATGTTCGATTTCAAGTATTGTCTCAAGATATTGATCTTGCTCTTCTCGTGCCCTCTGATTGCGTGATTCTCGTGTCTCCATATATGTCCGGTCAATGAAAATATGTTGATGAACATTATGGAGCAATGTCGTATATGTTCCCTCAACGATTACTACGCGGGTTCCTTCAAGATGAAGTAATTCTTCAGTGATTTTATCTTCGTCAAAAATCACTAGCGGCTTCTTAATCTCAGAATGACCTTTCAGGATATCGGATAGATTCTGCTCAAGGAGAACGAGCCGCACCTCCGAAAGCCCAACATGCCCAATATTTTTTCTGCGCATCTCAGCATTTGTCTTTGGTGGATAAACAAAATAATCATCCTGTTGAATAATAATACTTTTCATATTTTCTTGTTCGCGTAACAGTCTCGCAAGAACCGCAGCAATCTCTGATTTGCCACTCCCAGATTCTCCTGCAATTGAAACAATGAAAGTATCTTTGCTCTGTAAAATTTTCGGAATGAGTAACGGTACTATAGATTGAGCAGCTTTAACATGATGTTCCTGGATGACGAGTTTATCTCCTCGCATGAAAAGATTATAATAATTTACTATTACTTGTCAACGTATACTCTTGACACACAATCCAATTTAGTATACTATTGCCATAGTGAATTCTATTAAAAAGACAATCATAGTAACGAAACTCCAACACCCACAAATTAAAAAAAATACACTTCGGCGTAGCCGTCTTTTAAAATCGTTAAAGGAAAAGTTAGACAGAAAGTTAATTTTAATCAACGCTGGCGCAGGATATGGTAAAACGACGCTCCTGTCACAATTTTTATCTGAAATCAAAATTCCCTATGTATTTTACCACCTTGAAAAAACTGATGGAGAGATGAATGTATTCTTCTCTTATCTCACTGCAGGTATTAAAAGGCGCTACGCTCAATTCGGCAAACGAACAGAAAACATTCTTCAAAAACTCAAATATCCCAATAAGTACCTCGATATAGTAGCAGGAACATTTATTAACGAAATTGTCGAATGGATTCCCAATGATTTACTCATCATACTCGATGATTACCATAATATCGATCCATCAACATATATTGACCAGACATTGAATTATCTTTTCAAACATGCACCACCATCGCTTCACTTCATTATATCGACACGACAGACTCCTCTCTTTTATTTATCGAAAATGAAGGCGCGACAAGAATTTTTTAAACTTTCATCCAATGATTTAAGATTTACGAACGCTGAAATAAAAAAATTACTTGAAGATATATATTCAATTCCACTCAACGAGCATGAACTAAAAATATTACAAAAATATTGCGAAGGATGGATAACGTCGCTGCAACTAATGCTGCAGTCATCTGCAGATAATATTAAAGATACCTTCGATAAGCACTATACTCTCGCGGATATGAAAACCCGTCATGAGCTGCAGTCAGACTACTTCAACTACTTTGCCCAAGAGATATATAACCGAGAGGCAAAAGATGTACAGCAATTCATAGTTGACTGTTCTATTTTAGAGTGGCTCGATCCAGATATTTGTTACGCAGTAACTGGCCGCCGTGATTCAAAAAATATTCTCTATGATCTTGAAGCACAGAATGCTTTCTTAAACAGAGTGTCTGATAACAGTTATCGTTTCCACAATTTATATAGGGATTTTTTGTTTTCAAAATTACCTGTATCGCGAAGAAAACAAATGTATCTAATGGTAGCACGATATCTTTTTAAGAGTGGGCAAACAGAATTTGCTGCAAATTACTATCTCCTCGCTGGGCAATATAATCAGGTGGTAGCAATTATGAGCAAAATAGGCTATAACCTTACTGATAGAGGCAAGAGTGATACAGTATGTTCCTATATTGAAAAACTTCCACAATCAATTGTTAATCATAATCCAGATGTGCTCATGATTTACGGCTATGCGCTTATGCTCAGTGGCTATCCTCATGAGGCAACAGATAATTTGATGAATGCAATAAAATTATTTCAGAAAAAATCAAAATCATCAACTAAGCTTGCACGGGCATTTTATGAATTGGCGTCGGTTAATTTTATTGGGGGCAATGATCAATTAGCAATGAAATGGCTCAGGAAGGCATTACAGGCATGCCCAAAGAAGAAGGATATTACCTATGCCTACATTCTTAATTCATTAGGTATTCTCTATTCGAGGCTGGGGATAAAAAAGTACGCCGATGCTGTAGAATCATTTAAACAGGCATTACACATAGTTAAAAATTATATAAAAGATGAAAGTACTGAGGCGGTTATTTATAACAATTGGGCAATGATCGAACGGAAGATGGGGAATTTACGTACTGCCTATGAAAAATCTTCAGATGCTATCTGTCTTCTCAAAAAAGAGGGCAATTTTTGTGCACAATCTGGAACAGCATTCTGTAGCGCAGCATGGTTCAGTCTCCAATTAGGGTACTTACAACAAGCCTATTCAGTACTCACTGTCGGTCTTGATATCAGTAAGAAGTATAATGATATATACTCTCAAGCAACACTCTGGCGAGGATTCTCATGGTACTTTATAGAGAGCGAAGATTTTCAGAAAGCAAAAGAGTATTTACAAAAATCTATAGAGTTCTTCCATGCAAAACAGTTTAGAACATCGTTACAGACAGCAAATCGTGATCTCTGTTTAATAAATATCGAACTCGGTCTCTTAGCAGAAGCAGAACAAAATCTATCTGCATCATGGGATATCAAGAAAACACGTGATGACGCTGATGCAATAGAGCTATTATCAGTAGAAGCAGAACTCAGAAGAGCACAGGGGAAACTGGATAGTGCCAAAAAGACATTGTGCTACGCATTACGATTAGCAAAAAAATATGGTCAAATGTTTGAAACATTCACCATTCTACTCAGACTTGCAGATGTGTTACACGAAAGCGGGAAAATTGTTCAAGCAGAAGAATTTTTACAGCAGGCTGTAACATTGGCTTGTGAAAGGGATTATGGTTATCGGTTTGCACAGGTATTAAGAAAGAAAAGATGGATGATCGAGTGCGTTATGAAATCTGAAAAAAAATATGTACTATCAATTCTCAGTCGAGCCCGGATACCCTATCACATTGTCGAAATTTCGCTCTTCGGCAATCCTACAATTCACGTCGATGGTAAAGAAATCCGGCCGGAATCATGGAAGACTGCAAAGGCAATGAAATTATTCTGTTACCTCTGCACCAAGAGGAGAAAACCAGTCTCCAGAGATGAACTCATCGACACCCTATGGCCTAATGCCTCACTCAGGAGTGGTTCGATTAATCTAAGAAAAGCAATGCAGCATATTCGACAGGCATTTAACGAGACAATCCGTAGTGACGACAATCCACTACAATATAGAGGGAAATTCTACACTATCTCTCCATATTTTTCAGTATTGCAAGATACTGAAGAATTTATGCACACCATCGATACAATAACACAATCAAAGCAATTCACCGAGAAACAGCGAGATGATGTTATAAAAGCAGTAGCATTGTACGAAATTGAATTGGCAAAAGGGTGGTATGATGATTGGGTCGAAGAAATGCGTTCGTATTATAACAAATTGTATGAAAAATGTCTCCTCATATTGGTTGATCATTACCTCGAAAAAAATAATTGCCGAGAAAGTATTGTCTGGCTCAATAAGCTCATTACAAAGAATTACTACGAAGAAGAGTACCATAAAAAATTGTGGACAATCTATGCACGGTTAAAAAAATTCAATGCCATAAAACAAGATTTCGTAGCATTAGAAAAAGCCTTTAAAAAAGAGATGAAGGCTCAACTCCACCCAGAAACCATTGCATTGTATAAATCTTTTATAAAATAAAAAACTCAATACAACTAAAAGAAGGCGTGTGAATTGTAGTGTATAAATTTCACACTACAATTCACACTAATTTCACATGCAATTACTATAATGGCACAGAGAATAAAAAGGAGGAAAAAATGATGAAACTTGTTCTCATCCTAACTATATGCGGTCTCTGCATGGTCTATGCAGAGAATTATCGCAATTCTGAGTGCTCTGTAAAAATAACACCAGAATCTCCCTCAACAAGAGGGATAATTGCCGAGGTCGGAGGTGTCAACTCAATACTTGGCTCAGCAGGAAAGAATATATGTGTCGATGCAAATGGTGCAGATATTGCAGTCATGTATGGATCTCCATCTGAACCATATGATGCATATCATCCTTTTGGGGGCGTCTTTGCTGCCTATTCAACAAATCAAGGGGAAACATGGAATCATTACGGTCCGTTCAGTACAACATCAGCTCTTCTGCGTTTCATCTGTCCTGGTATTGATGGCGCGACAAATTTCTCGCAAAACAGAGAGGAACTCTATTCTGTATGGCAGGAGGATATTAATGGTACATATGTGATGAACTGGGGTACTCACATCTTAACACAACTTAGCGAAGATTGCTCGATGCCCTGCATTGGTGTAAATCCGGACGATCCGCTGCATGTCATGGTTACTGCATCCAATGGTGCGAATTACACCTGGATATCTACTGACGGTGGATATACGTGGAGTGACACAATTATGGTTACTAATTCTGGACATGCTGGTCATTTTCGCTGGGGTAGTGGTGATTATGCATTTTTTACCTATCACGATGATTACAATGGTGATGAATACCCATACTATGTTGAATCGACAGATGGTGGCTATACCTGGACTTCACCAGCTCTACTACCAGCAATCGGCTCGAATTTTTTATACTGGTCAGAATTTGACTGTGAGGTTATCGATGATCACCCGTTCGCAGTCTATGATGATCCAGAAGGTGTGATGCAGTTATTCTATCCTGATCCTGATAATCCTGGTAGCCCAGGAGCATGGAACTGGATAGCACTCGATGTCGACTCAATTGGCACCGGAGTATTTAGCTATCAGGATACGACGTGGATGACAATGGTTTTTCATTATCCGAGCATTGCGTACGACTCTGATCATGAAATTATTCTCATAACCTACGAGGGGTTCTATGAAGTAACACCGCCTCCTGTTGGATGGATTGATGGCTGTTATCTTGGTGGTATTGTCTCGATTGACCACGGAAGAACCTGGTGTCCAACACGACCCTTATCTGAACCTGTTGGTGGTCCAAATGAAAATCCAAGTGAGACTGCTCACCGTCTCGTTACAATTAATGATACAACGTACTGTTACTCGACCTGGACCGATGCTGGCTCTAGTTCAATTGGTAACCAATACTTTGAGCTCGGTGTTGTCTTACCAATAGATCTCGATGGGTGGAATCCAGGTGTCGCAGAAAATGATAGAGGAATACGTAGTGCTCCTAATACTAATCTCACTGTTTTCCCATCAGTCGTGAATCACAGTTGCTGTGTTTCATTCAATATCTCACAACCAGGAATTGGTAATATCAACTTCTTTGATGCTTCTGGTAGATTAGCAAAAGTAGTGTACAGCGGCTACTTAAAGAGCGGTTATCACAACTACGACATTACCACATCCGACCTCCCAAACGGCATCTACATGGTAGTATTAAAATCAGACAGTGCTCAGGATGCAGCAAAATTGATTAAAATGCGTTAAATCAATAAGTGAGGGAGGAACAATACTGTTCCTCCCTTTATAAAAATGAAAGGATGAATAAAATGAAGAAAGTCAGTATAATTTTTATATTGTTTAGTCTCTGCATGGCAAATGCAGATGTTTCACCGCAAATTTTGCTTATGGAGGATAGTTTTACGCAATCTAAACGTTCAGTTCAGAGACTGCCTGAATATTTTCCGAGTAGAACATCGATTGCTGAAGTTGGCGATGTCAGGTCAATACTAGGCACAGCAGGTAAGAACATTTGGGTGGGATCAAATGGTAATACCATTGCTGTAATGTATGGACCACCTTCTGCACCTTATGATCCTAACCAGCCATTTGATGGTGTTTGGATTTGCTGTTCAACTGATAGGGGCGCGTACTGGAATAATTATGGCGCAGTTAGTACCCTTTTACCGCTGAGAAGAATATATCCTGGTGTTGATGGTTATGAAGATACCCACGGCTACCTCTGTTATTTTACCTGGCAAGAGAATCCACTTGGTTATATACTAAATCTTGGGTGTGTGATTGTTGATTATGTACCGATACCGCCACATTTTCCAATTCCACCCACCATATTGCCAAATGATGTCTGTCCATGGATGCTCTGCCCAGCAGTAAACCCAGATGATAATATGCATGCTATGATAACCGCCTGGAGTTATTTGCTTGATGGTAATCGTGCCAATTATTGCTGGCATACAACTAATGGTGGTAATACCTGGAGCGATCCAATCCAGGTAACTCCACCGGTCGATCAAACTCTTGGCGGTGCCGGACATTTTAGATGGGGCACTGGGGGTTATGGTTTTTTTACTTACCATGATTCATTAGGTGGTGTTGAGTATCCATATTATGTAGAGTCAACTGATTATGGATATACCTGGAGTGTACCAGCGACTCTGCCAGCAATCACTTCCACTCAATTCTGGTGGCATGAATTTGACTGTGAGGTCATTAATGATAAACCTTTTGCAGTACATAATGATTTAGATGCATCTGGTGTCATGCAGTTATTCTATCCTGATCCTGATGACCCCGGAAGCCCAGGAGCATGGAATTGGACAGCACTCGATATAGACTCAGTAGGTTCAGAAACATTTGCCTATCAGGGTACAACATGGACGACCACGGTTATTCAGTATCCGAGTGTAGCATTTAACCCGGACTTTGATGCCATTCTTGTGAGTTACAAGGCAAGTTATGAAATAACTCCACCACCCCCTGGCTGGACCGATGGTAATTATCTGGCCGGCATTGTATCAATCGACAGTGGAAGGACCTGGTACCCAACCAGACCTCTGTCTGGCCCACTGCTCCAGACTGTTGGTGGCCCAATTGAAACTGCACACCGCCTCGTCACAACCAATGATACTACTTACTGCTATTCTACCTGGACTGATGCTGATTATGGTTTCATTGGCAATCAATATTTTGAACTGGGTATTGTTCAGACAATCGATGCATCGATTTTCGGTCCAGGCTATGGGATTGAAGAGTATAACAATGATCCTGTTTCTATTCCGCTCAACTTGCACGTCTTCCCAACGGTTGTGTGTAATGCCTGCTGTGTTTCATTTAACATGCCGAAACAGGGTGAGGGCAGTCTCAAATTATTCGATGCCACAGGAAGATTAGTAAAAACAATATATACAGGATACTTGAAAAGTGGATTCCACAATCTTGACGTCACCACATCAGAACTTCCCAATGGTGTATATATGATAGTACTCGATTCAGAAACTTCGCAGGAAACAGCAAAGATTATTAAGATGCATTAATAAAGAACAAAGGGAGGAACAAAATTATTCCTCCCTTTGTTAATAAACTATCTGGTCAGGTTCATTACTACCACACCCCAGTCTTCAAGTATTCATCAATCGATCGGGCGGCAATCCTGGCATCACCCATTGCTAGTATAACTGTTGCACCACCACGCACTACGTCACCACCAGCCCAGCATCCTTTTTTTGAAGTCTTGCCAGTCTTTGGATCGACCTCGATATTCCCCCATTTACCAATCTTTAATTCTGGCGTCGTTTGAGGTATTAATGGATTCGGACTCTGCCCAATTGCACAAACCACCGTGTCCACTGGAGTAATAAAGTTCGAACCTTCAATTGGAACCGGTCTCCTTCGACCCGAGGCATCAGGTTCGCCCAATCTCATCTTGATACACTCCATCTCTTTTACCCAAGCATTTTCGTCACCGACGTATTTGAGGGGAAGAGTTAAGATATCAAAAATAATGCCTTCTTCTTCGGCATGGTGGATCTCTTCTTCTCGTGCTGGCATCTCTTTTCGTGACCTTCGATATACATTGTGGACTTCTTCAGCACCGAGTCTGAGCGCAGTCCGCGCACAATCCATCGCTACATTACCTCCGCCAATAACTGCAACCCGCTTACCTCGCACAATTGGCGTATCATATTCTGGAAAGAGATATGCCTTCATCAGATTGGCACGGGTTAAGTATTCATTGGCTGAGTAAACACCATTAAGATTTTCCCCTGGGATATTCATGAACCACGGTAGACCAGCACCAGTACCGATATACACTGCATCAAAATCTTCGAAGAGCTGATCGATTGTCGCGGTTTTGCCAACAACAAAATCGAGATATAACTTCACACCACATTTTATAAGATAATCTACTTCCCGATACACTATCGATTTTGGTAATCGGAACTCTGGAATGCCATAAACCAAAACACCACCAGGTTTATGCAATGCCTCAAATATTGTTACTGCATGTCCTAGCATAATCAAATCACCAGCCACAGTCAAACCACCTGGTCCAGCACCAATGATCGCAACTTTCTTGCCAGTCGAGGCTGGTATTTCTGGTATCGAAACCTCGTCTTGTTGAGCTTCCCAGTCAGCAGCAAAACGTTCTAATCGACCGATCGCCACCGGCTCAAATTTTTTGGCAAGCACACATAACTTTTCACACTGGTCTTCCTGAGGACAAACTCGACCGCACACAGCAGGAAGCACGTTTTTTTCTTTCAATCTTTTGATTGCATTCTCAAAATCACCTTGGGCAATAAAGTTAATGAACCCAGGTATATCGATCTCTACTGGACAACCCTGGATACAGGTCGGCTTCTTACACTGCAAACAACGCTTGGCTTCATACATTGCCTCTTGTTCATTGTATCCAAAAGGAACTTCATTAAAATTCTTTATGCGTTCTTTTGCAGGGTGCTCCCGCATCGCGGTCTTTTTAGGTACAATCTTAGCCATATGTCTCGCACTCGTAAAAACTTAAAGAATATCTTTCTTCACCAAGATAAATTCTACGCCGCGCAAGCAGAGTATTCCAGTCGACCTGATGACCATCAAACTCTGGGCCATCAACACAGCCAAATTTAGTTTCGCCATTAATAATCACTCGACAGACACCACACATGCCTGTAGCATCGACCATAATAGGATTGAGACCCACAATCGTCTTTACACCAAAAGGTTTGGTTGTTTCACTACTCAAATACGTAAGATAAGTACATCCCTGAACATAGACCAAATCTACTTTATTTTTCTTTATATGGTTAACTAAAACGTCGTTTATGTGTCCTCGAAACCCTTTAGTACCATCACGAGTTACTTCATGCAACTCGTCACTATATTGTTTTAACTTATCCTGCCAGTATAAGAGAAAGGAACTGCGTGCCTCAATTAGTGTTGTTACATAATTATTATTCTCTTTAAAAGCTCGAATCACCGGATAGAGTGCGCCAATACCATAGCAACCACCAATACATACAATACGCTGGTTCTTGACCATCTCGGTTGGTTTACCTAATGGTCCGGCAAGAGTTGCTATTTCATCACCCGAATTCAATGTAGCAAGCTTTCTTGTTGATGTGCCCACTTCCATGAATAACATGGTAACACTTTTTTCATCCCAATCCACGAGGTTTAAAGGAATCCGCTCTCCTTGTTCATCAGCACGTACTACTACGAATTCACCGGCCTGAGCATTCTTATAAATAAATTCTGATTCGATAACGAGTAAATGAATATTAGGTACTATCTGTTCTCTTTTTAAAACTTTGTACACTTATTCTACTCCTTTTTTCTGCCTTCTTCTGCCCTCTCTAGCCTCACTGGTTGACTCGTATTAATTCCCATGGATAGATGAGAATATGCAAATACACAATTCTCAGGTACTGTATCAGAAATATAAGCTGGCATCGTAATATCTATATTTTGACCTTGTATCTTTAACTCCATACCATTTTTAATGTTTAATTTCTTTGCAACATCGGGTGCTATCCATATATAATTATCATACTTCAGTCTTTTAAATCCTTTCATTACTAAAGATAGAATTAATCCACGATACGAATAACAATTCTCTCTTACTATTAAAAAATGTGGGTATTTTCTGGTCAGACTTCTTTTCTTTAAGGCTCCTCGCCTCACAATCTTTCTATATTTTTGTTTAGATGGATTCATCCCAAATTTCAAAATCTTACTCATTTCAGCAATGATCCAATCATCGGGTTTTGATTTTCCCGGAGGATCGATTGCTTTTTGTAGTATCTTCTTCTTGCCTTCAATGTTTATGTACGTTCCTTTTGTCTCAGTAAATGTGGCTGTGGGTAAAAATACATCAAATTCAAAAAGAGGAGGAAAATTATCTTGCACAATAATAGTCTTATAATCTCTACTCAATTTTGGAGCACTTCCAATGAGATATAAACAGTCAATCTTATTATTATTCAACAAATCTGCAAGAGAACAACCCACCCCTGCATTAAGAATTTTCAATGCATTAATCTGGCTATACAATGGTATTAATCGAACTCTTTTGGGTACATGTATGTTATCTATATTATTAGGGTTACAGAATAAATATGTTTTTTTGCCAGATAATAACCTCGTAGTCAATTTTATAGTATTGTAAGAGACACCTGTAGTATTGCTCATTTTTTTTCTGGCAAAGAGTAACTTCAGAACGTCTATCTCTTTTCCGGGTTTTGGTCTAAGCCAGAAATCAGCGACTTCTGAAAATCTATTTTTTAATGAATCAATCACGACAAGGTTAACATTTCTTTTTGATTTTAGTTTTAAAAATAGTGGAGAATAATTTTCTATCATATTAGTATTTATAAATATAAATACTGAATCGCCTTTAATTTTTTTACAATCATACGGTTTGAAATTGTTTTTCATTTCGAGAGATGCTGTAATATTGTTGCATTTCAAATTGTTTGCAAAATTGTACGTAGAATCAATAGCTTCAGTTGTAAGTTGATTAGAAAATAGAATACCGATTTTGCCTCTGTGTTCGTTAAATTTCGAGACCGCACAGTTGAGGGCCTCTTCCCAACTGACTTGAACCATGCGTCCGTTTCTCTTAATCATTGGAGCGGTTATCCGTTTTGGATGGTGAATCAGAGGTGCAATGCCAAAACGACCACGTACACAGATTTGATTATTATTGGGTGTCGAACTCACAACCTTATTATTGCAGACATTAAGCTTTATCGAACATCCAATGCTACATAATATACATGTCGATGTAACAGATTTTTGAACCTCACCTTCCCATTTACCATATCTCTGATGTAAAGCGCCAGTTGGACAGACATCTACACAAGCACCACAAAATTGGCATCCGGTTTCGAGATGTGGCAAATCAAATGAAGTTCCGACGAGCGTATCAGGACCTCGATGGTGAAAATCTAACACGTGAGCGCCTCTTATCTCTCCGCACACACGAACACATCGACCACAGAGAATACAGATGTTATAGTCACGGTCAAAAAATGGATCAAATCTTTCAATACCTAAATGGCGATAATTAAAGATAAACGGTATTTCTCTCACACCAAAGTAGCTGACCAATTTTTGTAGTTCACAATTATTGTTTTGTGAACAGAACTTGCATCCGAATGTTATTGCTGACTTCTGAATACATTCTTGATACTGAGCACACTCTTCCTCTTTTTCACAAATAAGACAGCTATGAGGATGTTCTGAAAGAATCAATTGCAGACTAAACTTACGCAGTTTTTTAAGCTTCGGCGTATTCGTCTTAATCACCATACCATCCTCGACTGGTAATGTACATGACGCAGCAGGCATTGACCAGCCCTTTACCTCAACAATACAAAGTCGACAACCACCATAGGGTGTCAGATTTTTTTGATAACACAAGGTAGGTATGTAAATACCTTCCCGCTGACAGACTTCTAAGACCGTCTCACCTCGTCGCGCGGTAATTTCTTTTCCATCGATTTTTAACTTAGACATTGCAGATACTTTCAAAATCCTAAATTCGAAGCACTAAATTCCGCCTCGTGTCTCTCTCGATGTTGAGTCTCGAGACGAAACGGAACACTCGCCGTGAGACATAAACAAGCACCAATTTTTAAAACACAAAATTCAAAATTAGATAGTTTGGTTTTTGGATATTTGGGACTTCGAATTTGTTTAGGGTTTAGAATTTCGGATTTCGTATTTAGCTTGTTCATTTTATCACCGGTGAAACTTTTTTTACTGCTTTAAATTTTGGTGGACAGACAGCGAAACAAATGCCACACTTTATGCATTTATTTTGTTCTATTGTATGAACCTTTTTTGACTCGCCAGTTATGGCTTCACTCGGACATTGCTTTGCACAGACTGTACAACCTCTACACAAATCAGCATCAATCACATAAGAAATGAGCGATTTACATACAAGTGCAGGACAGCGTTTCTCCTTAATGTGTGCAATATACTCATCCTTAAAATATCTGAGTGTAGTGAGCACTGGGTTTGGAGCAGTCTGACCCAATCCGCATAACGAGGTAAGTTTCACATTATTACCGATTTCTTCTAAAAATTCAATGTCGCCTTCATTGCCACTACCTTCAGTAATCCTATTGAGGACGTGAACCATCTGCTTTGTGCCCAGTCTACAGGATGGACACTTACCACATGATTCTTCCTGGGTGAAGTTCAGAAAATAACGG
Organism: candidate division TA06 bacterium DG_78; assembly: GCA_001303225.1. Lineage (GTDB taxonomy): Bacteria > Hydrothermota > Tepidihabitantia > SM23-42 > SM23-42 > DG-78. The sequence continues at coordinate 21,583 of LJNI01000001.1, forward strand.
GCCACATCAACCATACACGTGTCTTCATCCATTACAATCATACCACCTGAACCCATCATTGAACCAACCTTTGTCAGACTTTCATAGTCAATCGGTAAATCTAAAAGGTCTTTAGGTACACAACCGCCAGACGGACCTCCCGTTTGTACTGCTTTAAATTCCTTACCATTGGGAATCCCACCTCCGATATCATAAATAATTTTTCTCAAGGTTATCCCCATCGGAACCTCAACAAGCCCTGTATTATTGATCTTACCAACAAGGGAAAATATCTTTGTTCCCTTACTTTTCTTGGTGCCTATTGAAGAGAACCACTTAGCGCCCTTAGAAATAATTACTGGAACATTTGCCCAGGTCTCAACATTATTGATATTAGTAGGTTTACCCCACAAACCACTCTCGACAGGATAAGGAGGCCTCGGTCTCGGCCGACCAACACGTCCTTCGATTGATGCAAGCAGTGCAGTCTCTTCACCACAGACAAATGCACCAGCTCCTCGTACAATCCTTATGTCAAAATTGAATCCACTATTTAAGATATTATTACCCAAAAATCTTTTTTTATATGCATGTTTTAGAGCGGTATTGATGTTCTCAACTGCAAGTGGGTATTCATTGCGCACATAGACAATTCCTTCTCTTGCCCCAATTGCATAAGCTCCGATGATTATTCCTTCGATCACACTATGTGGATTGGCTTCTAAAAGACTTCTATCCATATAAGCTCCAGGGTCACCCTCGTCAGCATTACAGATAACATACTTGATCTCAGATTTCGTCTTTCGACATAATTCCCATTTTTTACCAGTCGGAAACCCCGCACCACCACGTCCACGTAGTCCTGATTTTTTAATTATATTGATGATATCAATNGGTTTGTATTCTTTTATAACCCTTCTTAATGCTGAATAGCCCCCTAGTTTTATATAGTCTTGAATAAACTTCGGCTCCACAAATACATTGTTACCAAGTAATAGTCTCTTCTGCTTTTGGTAGAAAGGGACTTCTTCAATATCCACATATCTTTTTTGAGTCTTGGGATCGCACCAAAGAAGACCATCTATAACTTCCCCCTTGAGTAATGTTTTTTCAATTATATCCTTAACATTTTCAGGATTTAGTTTTTGATAGAATATTTTCTTGCCGTTTAAATGAACTAAAACATTTGGTTCGGCCTCACACAGACCATGACAACCCGTTATTTTAATCTCAAATTCTTTTTTGAGTCGCTTATTGCGCTGATAGTCTTTTGCTGCCTGTATAATTTCTCCAGCACCCCTTGCTAGGCCACAGGTTCCTGCTGAGATGATAAGTAACGGTTTCATTCTTTTTCCTCTAAAAATTTAGAGACATTTTTTAGTTTAAATTCACCATAATATTTACCATCGTAGATAACAATTGGACCAATTGCACAACATCCTAGACAGTTTACTGTTTCCAGGCTGCAATTCTTATCTTCTGTAGTCTCCCCAGATTTTATACCGAGTCTTCGTTCAAATTCGTTAAGGATTGTCGCTGCGCCACGAACATGGCAGGCAGTACCCATACAGACGGTGCAGATATGCTTGCCACGAGGCGTTAGGCTAAAGGCTGTGTAGAATGTTGCGATACTATAAATTTTGCTCAGTGGTATCCTCAATCTCTGGCTTGCATATTCTAAAACCTCCTTAGGCAAGTAATGAAATTCAACCTGAATATCCTGCAATATTTGGATAATATCCGATGTTTTAAAATGATGTTTCTCGAGAATGTGCTCTAATTTTTTCATTTTAAGTTGATAGTATACATAAAATTGAACAAAAATCAATAGCTTCATTATGCTCTAATACTTCTGTTTTACCTCGGTATGGACATGAGCACAATAAAGTACCTGAGATTTCCTGCCTTTTTATAGAAATCCTGTATCAAATTCTTGACAATATTACTTTTTACATTATAATTTACGTGTGTTGCTTATGTTTCTTTTTTTAATGAATAACGATTCTCTTCCTGTCGACTCGGTTACTGTAGACTCACTGACAGCAGATTCATTGTTGGTTTATGAAGTACCTGAAATTATTCATTTTTATCCCTGTGATACTGCTACTCCGTATACAATTGCCTGTATGACAAAAACTAATGTATTCACAGGATACGACCAAAGTCTCACCGATTACTTCTTTATCACACCACTCACGTTACATATCTATGGCATCGGTCAGCTCAGTATGATTGCCCAACGAGGACAGAATCCCGAACACACGGCACTATTTTTAAACGGACATAGACTCAGTAACCCACTCTTCGGTTATTTCAACACAGTTGTGTTACCAGTTCAATTCTTCGAGAGTATGTCTATAGGTGGAGATGCCATGACCTCATCGTCTCAGAGCATCAATTTCACCTCAAAGATAAACCGTTATGATAAACCATTTTCATATGTTAACTATACGTTCGGTAATTTCGGGAACAGTATGTATAACATCGATTTTACACGACCAATTACCAACGATATTGGATTTTACCTGAGTGCACTATATCAGAAATTTGATGGATATAGTGAACATGATGATTTCCAAATGACTTCTTTTTATACAAACTGGTATTACAACCAAATTCTTCCAACACGGTTTGATATCGTCTATTTCTCGAATGACTATGGACTACCAAACAGTCCAGTCGATACATTGTATGGAAGAGGAAAAGAGACGTTCGTTGATGCCTCTTTTGTCGCTGGTTTGAATAATCACAGAGTAGCCGTGTATTATAGCATGAACGAGAATGACTATTCTGAACCATTTGCTCATACATCATTGATTAAAAATTATGGTGTCCATACGAGAAGCAACCATGTGGTACACGATTTCATAGTAAGGTATGGCTGTATGGCCCAGAGGAGCACAATCAAGAGTGATCTTTTGGGGCCACATAATATCAATGGATGTGCGCTCTGGCTACAAGTAGAAAAATCATTCAAAAGATTTTTTCTCACAGTAGCGAACCGAGGTGAATGGATAAGTAACCACGACATATTATATCTGCCGCAAATTATTTTTGGGCTGGATATTTATGATTCAACATACGTGACTGGAGCTGTATCGAGACACTTTAGAACTCCGTCTATTGTAGAAACCTATGAATCTAACAGTATACCATATCCATACTACCCTATACAGGGAAATAATGATCTACTGCCAGAGTATTATTGGATTCAGGAACTCGGTATTAGAAAGAAAAATAGTTTTGTCATTAATTTTTACAAGTATGATTTCACGAATCGAATCGTCACACAACTCGACGACGAAGGTTTTTATATTCCTCAAAACATAGAATCGTGGCAGACTATTGGTGTAGAAGGATACCTCGAAGTGCCGTTCTACGTTCGTCGTCACGGTGATGGAAATTCATTAACAGAAATCTCAGCTGGATGTAGTGGTAATTACCTCTTTAAAGGTGATTCCCTTTACTTAGTACCAAAGGATGTCTCGAGTCTATACCTTACCCTCAGAAGATTGACTGAGCGGTTTTCTTTTAGTGCACTGATAAAAGAACGATTTATTGGCATACGTCACGATGTGTCTGGGCAGACACTCAATTCTTTTAGTTTATTCTCTATCGCTGGAACAATTAAGTTCATTACCCTCTCGTGCACGTTGACGCTCGATAACATTCTCGATGAATCTTACGACTACATTCCCAATTATTCAATGCCACCACGTAGCTTTGCGCTATCAATTAAGTGGGAGTTCTGGGATTAAGATGGTTATTTTAAGAATTGATGATCGCCTCATACACGGACAGGTTATTGCAGGATGGGTGAGACCATTGGGAATTGAGTCACTCATTCTCGCATCTGATAAAATTTGCCGGGATGAATGGGCGTGCAATGCATACAAACTTGCAATCCCCGAGGGTATTGAATTTTTTTGCAAGAACCTCAAAGAGAGTGTTGTGCATATTGTCCAGCATAATAAAAAAAGGGCAATGATTATTGTAGAATCAGTAAAGGAGGCATCTGATCTGGTAGATGCAGGCCTCAAGATACAAGAGGTCAATGTCGGTGGTCTCAGTTACCATAAGGGAGCAAGAGAAATTGCACCATACATATATCTCTCACCTGATGATATCAAGTCAGTAGTACATCTCAACCAAATGGGTATTAAAGTAATCGGAAAACAACTTCCCAATTCCGTGGCAATTAATGTCGTGAAAAATCTTGCCGGAGTCACGTGATATGGACTATATTTTATGTACATTCCCATCATTTGGTTAGCAATTTAGAGAAAGGGGTCGAGAGAAAATAATGAATGTCTTTGTACTCGCAATAATCGCAGCAATTATACTATTAGATAAGTACGCTGTTGGTGAATTTGGTGTATCGCAGCCAATAATCTCAGGCACAATCATCGGAGCAATTTTTGGGGATATCTCCTCTGGTATATTTTTAGGTGCTCTACTCCAATTAATTTTTTTGGGAGAATCACCATTTGGTGGAGATATCGAACCAGATGGTCAGGCAGCTGGTATCATCGGTACTGGTTCTTATTTTCTCTTAGTATCATCAAATCCTCTTGAGTATTCACTTTTTTTAGCTATTGTTTTTGCACTCGTTGGTGGTATAATCGGCGGCGTTCTAAACATGTACGCCCATGTGTATAACGAAAAGCTCTACCGTGTATTTATGGAGAAGAAACATCTCCTCTATGTGTGTCACTTTGCAGGTCTCGTAACTGCTTTTCTCCGAGGGCTGTGTTTACTATTACCGATTTTTATTCTCGCTCATATAGTTACAATTCCTCGTGCCTTTCCTCAGTTAACAAAGGAGTTACTAATGATCATTGGCCTCAGTGTAGGATTATCAAACGGTTTGTACCTCTTTGTCAAGAAATCTACGATACTATATCTCTGTGGTGGAATAGCATGCAGCTTGCTTTTATTCGTTTTATAAAGATATTCTTCTCGAGTCTATTCATTCAGAGCTCGTGGTCTTATTTTTCTAAACAAGGAATGGGGTTTATGGTTAACCTCATCTATGGTACGAAGAATAAAGAAGATACCATTATGAAAGAGCATAATGAATTGTTCAATACTCACCCCTATATGGCATCATACATCATAGGAGCAACTATTCGTGCATATGACGAAGGGAAAACCTCCGAGGACATAAAACGGTTTATCACCATCGCACAGACAAGTTTTGCATCAGCTGGTGACCTACTGTTCTGGCAAACATTGAGACCAGCGCTTCTATTGATTTCCGTAATTTTTGGTTTAAAATTTGGGATTATTGGCCCGGTTCTCTTTATTATCTCATATAATGCTTTTCACCTGTTTCATCGCGCACGAGGCATCACCGACGGCTACAACAAAGGATGGGATGTGATATATCTCATTAAGGCAAAACGATTTATCATGGTTCAACATGTATTCGAGATACTCGGTGCACTGTTTACAGGACTCTTGTTCATCCTGATTGCATTCAAAATAAATTATCTTCTGCTCATACCACTGACATCGTTGTTTGTTATCTTGCTGTTACGACGCTACTCAGCTACGTTTATTATTATCGCCGTTCTCGTTCTAATAGTAATTATTGCGCTCGTATAGATTATGATCAAAAAGAAAGTTACAATTTTAAATGAACACGGTCTCCATGCACTTCCGGCATCACGATTCGTGAAGCATGCTGAAAAATTCAAGAGTGAAGTAAAAATTATCAAAGATGGTATTGAGGTAAGTGGAAAAAGTATTATGGGTATCTTAACACTCGCATGCGAAAAGGGTTGCACGGTTATTGTAATATGTGATGGGAAAGACGAAAAAGATGCAATGAGAGATTTGAGTAAAATTTTGGAAGGACAGGATTAATGGCAAAAGAAAGAAGATTAAAAGGTATCGCCGTTTCAAAAGGAATTGTGCGAGGGACAGTATTCATTTTTGAGACAAAAAAAATAGAAGTTTTCCAAACACCTATTCTATCTATATATATAAGAAAAGAGATTGAACGATTTGAAAAAGCTATCAAACAAACAAAACGTGAACTCATGAGTATTAAAGAACGAATCAATCAAGAAATAGGAGCCGACTTCGCTCAGTTTCTTGATGCTCAGATCTTGATGCTTGAGGATAAAGAAATTATTAACACAGTAAAAAAGAACATAAAAGATGAGAAGAAAAATGTTGAATACATTTACCATAAGGTACTGAGCAATTACGCTGAAAAACTTGGTGCAGCGAAAACTCTATATCTCAGAGAACGAGTTGTAGATATTTGGGATATTGGTATGAGGGTCATCCGCAATTTGATGGGGCTCACACACAGCTCAATTGTCGAGGTACCGAAGGATTCAATAATCATTGCCCACGATATATCGCCATCTGATGCGGCACTGATAAATCCAAGCAATGTGTTGGGCATTGCCATTGAAGTTGGTGGTCAGACATCCCACACGGCAATCACTGCTCGGGCATTGGAGATTCCTGCTGTATTAGGAATCGAGGGACTACTTAACAAAATTGAAAACGGCGAAGTCGTAATTATTGATGGCGATCGTGGCATTCTCATAAAAAATCCAACCCGTGGACGCATTCATTTTTATGAAGAAGCAAAGAAAAAGGAATTGGAATTCGAAAAAACACTCTCTCCCTATTGTGAGCTTCCGTCTAAAACTCAAGACGGTCGTCATATTGACATATCTGCCAATATTGAATTTTTCGCTGAGTATATCCATGCACGGAAATATGGTGCTGAGGGTGTCGGTCTCTTCCGTACTGAATTTTTGTATCTTACACGACGTGGTAATCCAACTGAAGAGGAACAATATCGGGTATACGATACTCTTGCAAAAAGAATGAAGCCTCAGCCAGTCATCATACGGACGTATGACTTAGGGGGTGATAAAATTGTTACCGACTACCATGAGGCAAATCCATTTTTGGGCTGGCGCGCAATCAGGGTAGGCCTCGATAACCCCGACCTCCTCAAGATTCAACTTCGCGCTATCTTGCGGGCTTCGGCAAACAAAAATGTCAAAATTATGTTTCCCATGATATCTACCTACGAAGAAATCAGGCGAGTTAATTTTATTCTTAAAAAAGTCATGGAAGAATTGAAGGCTAAGGGTATCGAATTTGATGACACCCTTCAAGTTGGCATTATGGTCGAAACACCTTCGGCAGCCATTATAAGCTCTCATCTTGCTCAACAGGTTGATTTCTTCAGTATTGGTTCAAATGATTTAACCCAATACACCCTCGCAGTTGATCGCGGTAATGAAAAAATAAGCCAACTATTCGACCATTTCCATCCAGCAGTGTTACGCTTAATCAAAAATGTCATCGACGCCGGTCATGACGCACATATCTGGGTAGGATTGTGCGGTGAACTTGCTTCTGATCCCCTGGCAATGCCAATTCTGATAGGATTCGGTATCGATGAATTATCGATGAGCCCTATTTCAATACCTAAGGTAAGGATGGTTCTTCGAGCACTCACTATTCCACAGTGTGTAGAAATCTCTGAAGAAGCACTTGGATTTAGAACAGCCCTCGAGGTTAAAAGATTCTTACGTCGAACAATTCATAAAAAATTCCCGAGTATCGAAATGGTTGTACGTAAACGGGGAGAAAAAAATGAATAAATCTATGAGATCGATAATCTATTCTATACCAGAACACATAATCACGGCAACTAATTCACTACCTCGGAGTGGGCTACGTAAAAAAAAGTATGATAGAATAGTAGTTTGTGGGATGGGTGGTTCAGGCATTAGCGGTGAGATCCTCAAGGCGCTGTATCCCCAGATACCAATTGTTTCTAACAAAGATTACTCTGTTCATGAATATTGCACTAAGAAAACCCTCGGCATTCTCATTAGCTACTCGGGAAACACTGAAGAGACATTGAGTAACTATGCATTACTCTCGAAACGCAAAATAGACATGGTGGTCATCTCATCCAACGGTGTACTGTTGAAGAAAAAGTGTCGGCTCAAGATTACCGTTCCTGCGGGATTACCACCACGCGGAGCACTGGGTTATCTCTTCACACCATTACCGCTTTTATTATACAGATTTAGATTCATACATCACAATCCACAAAAAAACCTCATTGCACTCGCTGCGTTTCTAAAAAAACAGCGCAATGTAATAGAAAAGCACGCACAACAACTATCAAAAAAATTTATAAATAAACTTCCAATAATCTACACCAACTCCCAACAATTTTCACCCGTGGCAATTCGTTGGCAATGTCAATTAAATGAAAATGCCAAAATGATGGCACATACCAACATAATTCCTGAAATGAATCATAATGAAATCGTTGGTTTTGGTAGACCACAATCCATAAACAAAAATTTGCTATTGATCTTTCTCAACGATCCTAAATCCCACCCGAGGAATAAAATAAGGGTTGATATTGTAAAAGAAATTATTAAGAAAAAAAGTACCGATGTCATTCATATCGAGCCTAAGGGTACTAACCATCTTCAGCGGATGTTCTGGACGATTATGCTCGGTGATTTTATAAGTTACTATTGCGCAATAAGAGAAGGCATTGACCCAATGCCGGTAAAAAGGATTGATTATTTAAAAAAACGATTATCACAATATACATAGCGTAAAACGATTCTGCTCCTGGTAATCTTCATATTGACAAAAAGTAAAATTTGCAATAAAATTGTACAGAATATATGAACAGAGAATATCTATCCAATAAAATTGAAATCTTTATTTCGTACTTACAGAAGGAGAAGAATTATTCTACGCATACACTCAGGGCATACAGAACAGATCTTGAAGGTTTCTTTAATTTTCTTGATGAGAAAAAAGAACGAGAGGTCGATAGCCGTACTATTTCTTCCTACATCGGTTTTTTATTAAAATATGGATTCGATACGAAAACTGTCGCGAGAAAATTGTCGACAATAAAATCGTTTTTCAACGTCCTCAAGAAAAAGGGTTATACTACGGAAAATCCTGCAGCAATGATAAAAACACCGAAGATTAAGAAACACCTTCCAGGTTTCCTCACGTATCAACAGGTCCAGGAAGGATTAGAAGTCGAAAATGTAAGAGACAGAGCTATTATGGAAACTCTCTATTCCTGTGGCTTGCGCGCGAGTGAACTAGTCGGTCTCAATGTTGAGGATATCATTTTCGCGCGAGATGAAATTAAGGTAAGGGGAAAGGGAAACAAGGAAAGGATTATACCTATTGGCAGAGTAGCACGGGACTCGATCGCTCGATATTTACAATCAATGACCTCGGTTAAGCATTACGAATCAGGACTTCGTCCATTATTTTTGAATTATCGAGGAAAGCGTCTTACGACACGGTCACTACAACGTATTGTCCGGAAATATCTCAGTAAAGTTGCAAAAGCATCAGGAACAAATCCTCACATCTTGAGACACAGTTTTGCTACCCATCTTCTTGAAAATGGTGCTGATCTAAGGGCAGTCCAAGAGCTCTTAGGTCACGCATCGCTCTCGACTGTACAAATCTACACACACCTTACTACAAAACGTTTAAAAAAGATATACGCCAAGGCACATCCGAGGGCAGAGTGAAGCGTACGAGATGGTCGTACATACTAAAGATTATCACTACGGTTATGGTAATTAGCTTCTCCTCTGTTGCTTGCACAAAACGAGGAATATTTCAGGACATACGGCACGGTAATTTTGATAGCGTGACAAAAGGAAGATATGCTGGTAATGCGACATACCTGCCACAATTACAAGAATTTGAAAGTTTGATCGAACAATTTCGTGATGAAATTGAAACACAGTACGATGCCCTGCTACTGATATCAAAACATTTCTTTCCTACTGATGAAACGCTATCGTACAGATTTAAATTTGTGGCTCATGATGAAGAAAAAAATTATCTCATAATACGGTATTTTGCGCGAACAATGAACCATCCGTTGTATGCTGGTTATCAGATCCAATTTGTTTTCGATATTCATTCAAAAAAATTACTCCATATATACACAGATGAGGTTGCCCTTGAGTAGCTTGTTACTACTCTTGTTATTCCCTGGAGAAGATTATCTGATCCAACATCGTTTTGACGAGGCATCACGTTACTACCATATCATGTCATCAATCGCACCATCATACAATGCCTATTACGAGGAAGCAATCTGCGCTCTAGCAAACGGCGACGTGAATGAGAGTGTAACACTCCTCCAGTCTATTCCCTCTGAGATCCCTGAGAAGTTCTACTATCTTGGGGTAGCTCACTATCAGCTCGGCATGTATGAACAGGCAATCCACTATTTTGAAAATAGTGATGAGGTATGGCAGTGCAATTACTACCGTGCCTTAATGAACTTCAAGCAATATAAGATTTTAGATGCAGAAAAATATTTTGATGTAGTACCAGAGTCAGATCATAAGAAGCTGTCACTCATCTACCTCAGAGGATACAATCAATTAGTACATGCACAGAAGAAATTTATTGAAGGAGACTATAGTGCTGCGGCTGAGTTGTACGACACGGTTGAAGGGTATTTTGGATACAAAGAAATTGGTCTCGCACTCTGCTATGCAGAGATGGGCGATTATGATAGGAGTATTGCTTTATTTGACACAATCATCAAATACAGTACTGATAATCGACTCATAACCCAAAGTATAATTGAAGTAAGTAGAATCTATTACAACATGCAGAAATTCGCACAGGCACGAAATTACCTCAAGAATTATCTTGCCATCGAATCTAATGACAGAGCAATCTTTTTAATAGGCAAGATTTTCAGTGATGAGACTCAATACGATTCAGCAGCATCTTATTTCCGCATGCTTCCCGATTCTATCGATGAATACCTTTTCTATGTAGGCAGGACAGATTATTTTCTTGGGTCATGGGGCAGTGCTGAGCAAAAACTATTGGTGCACCGTGAGATTTTCCCTCATTCTGAATATCGTGATCGAACTATGTATATACTCGCTTCTATTAATGTAAAGCGCAAGGAATATTATTCAGCAATCGATTTCTGGAATGAACTCATTTCATTATATCCAAATTCAATCTACGCAGCCACTGCACTCAAAGGAATTGGTGATGCCTATTTTGATATGGGAGAGTATTCTAAAGCCTTGCAAGCCTTTCGTAAGGTGAAAGAGTATAATCCAAACCCGAATGTTGAAATGGAGACAACATTAAAAATCTATGAGACACGCTTTCATCTCGGTAAGTATCCGAGCCTGGTCGATGCATTGCGTAATTACATCGAACATAATAGAGATTCAAAGTTAATCGCTAAAACGCACCTCCGTATTGCAAAAATTTTGTTTGAGAAAGGATCACTATACCAAAGTCTTTCTGAACTAGAAATAATCATAGACAATTATTATGAATCAATGACTGCCAATGAGGCAATTCTTGAGAAGGCGAGGATCTACGAACGGCTCGGAAGAAAAAAAGAAATGATACAATCATACCAAAATTTGCTGATGCGACAGAGCGCGGCCGCTTACCATGCCTACGTTGCCAATGAATTAGGTAGCATCTATCTGAAAGAGTCAAACTATGATTCAGCACTCTATTATTATAATCTTCTGTTAAATTCAGAAAAGTATCGTGAAAGTGCGATGTTTGAAATCGGGAAAATATATTACACATTAGGACAAGATAAGGGGTCTGAAGCAATGGTAGATAAACTCATCTCTGAATACCCTGCATCCGTATTTCTCCTTGATGCTCATATTTTGAAGTCAAAGATCTACAAACATCAAGGGAATTATCAATTAGCAATTACTGTTCTCAACGAATTGATAAAAAGGGTTGGTCCAAAACCTGAAATATATATTGAAATTGGGAATATTTATTTTGAATTAGAGCAGTATCCAGATGCGCGAGACAATTACCTCAGCGCTGCTCAACACTTCAAACAAAAGCGTGATGATGCTGCACAAGCCTTAATTCTTGCAGGTGATGCTTCGTTTGCAATCGATGATAAAAAAAATGCCCAAGAATACTATCTACAGGCAAATCTTATTGCCAAAACACTTACCATGAAACACCGGGCAGCTGAAAAGATGCGTAAAATTATTGAAGAATAGAATGACATAAACAGTTTTTTTAAACAATCCTATTTGTTACATCCCAATGTAAATCTTATTTTAAGGTATAGGATTGTCAATTCTATACCTCGACGAACGAAGTGAGGTTTATTTTATGAATGCCCTAATCTTTTTGAGTTCCTCCCTTATTTCTCGTAAAATTTTGGTGCCATTACGCAGCGGAAGAGAAAGTTGCTCAGGACCTTCGGTAACAGAGAGCAGCTTTTTTTTAGCACCAGCAATGGTATAACCTTGGTCATATAAAACTGTCTTTATCATCCGTACAACATCGATATCCTTTCTCGAATAATATCTTCTACCAATGCGATTTCTCTTTGGTTTCAAGATAGCAAACTCTTTCTCCCAATATCTTAAGATATAGGGTTTGAGCTGTAACGAATCAGCTACTTCTTTTATTGAAAAAAATTCCTTATCGGTCATTTGCCCTCCTTAGTCCAAAGGACTTAGATTCAGACGGATAGACGGATAAAAATCTGTTTGAATCCACTTCCATCTGTTTGCATCTAATAACGAAGTTATTCATGTTTTAATGATCTCGTCATTAAATCTCTAATGCCCTCTTGAGGAGATTTCTTATGGAAGAGTATCTCACAGACGACCTCACAAATTGGCACATCAATATGGTTTTGGTCTGCCAATTTCTTAACGGCCTCGGCTGTGGGAACGCCCTCAGCAATCATAACCATTTCTGAACGTGCTCGTTCGAGTATCTTACCCTCGCCAATTTTTCTGCCCAATGTATGATTGCGTGATTCTTCACTGAATGAGGTGGTTACTAAATCACCGAGTCCTGAAAGTCCCCAGAAGGTTTTTGCATCAGCACCCATTTTTACTCCGAGCCGCTGAATCTCAACAATTCCTCTTGCAATAAGTGCTCCTTTAGCATTACTCCCAAATCCTAATCCATCACTTATGCCGCAGGCGAGTGCAATAATATTTTTAAATGCAGCGCCAAGCTCCACACCGATAATATCGCTACCTTGATAGATACGGAAAACATTTGTTGTAAGTTGGCGCTGTAATTCTTGTACTCCTACAGGATCTGAACCGACTAAGACTGCTGCGGTTGGTTCACCACGAATGATTTCATTGGCAATACATGGACCAGAGAGTACATAAATCTTTCCTCGTGCTTGGGGTAATTGATTAATAATCTCAGAAGGTCGTCTCAACGTATTGACATCTATCCCCTTAACGAGGCTCAAATAATAATCACTCAATGCTCTCATGTTTTGCATAGTGTCAATAACATCACTCAGAACCTGTGACGGGATGGCGAAGACTACGATGTCAACGTTATCCAAGATTGTGTCAATTTTCCAATCAATTACAATCTCATTCGGGATCGTATGGCCAATGAGGAAAGGTTCATTGTTCCGTGTTTCATTCACCGTACGAGCCCGATCTCTATCGTATTCCCAAATTTTTATTACATGACCATTGTGATGCTGCATAATACCAAAGACTGAACCCCAATTACCACATCCCAATATACCGATCTTCATTTCTTCCAAAAAATTGTCTTGGGTTCCTCTTTCTTTATTAACCTCTTAATGTTCATACGGTGGGCGAAAATCACAACCAACGCAATAACGAGGAGCAAAATCCTATCGATATTCTGTCCTTCGTGTATAACGAGTGCAATCAACGGTAGCGCGATGGCAAAGATCATTGATGCAAATGACACCAGGTAGGTGCTCAAATAAATAATTACCCAAATAACGAGCGAAATAATAAAAGTAACTGGTGTCAAACCAATTGCAACGCCAATAGTTGTAGAAATACCTTTGCCGCCTCTAAAATGGAACAGTGGATTGAATATGTGGCCGAGTATTGCACCTGCACCTGCTACAGCAGCAGAAAGGGTAAGCCCCTTCGCAAGCAATACAGGTGTCAGACCTTTTAGACCATCAAGAATAAATCCAAGAAAGAAAAAAGGCAACCCCAGAGTTCGCCCCAGATTTGTTGCACCAATATTACCACTGCCAACAGCCTTTAAATCAATGCCTTTTATTCGTGCAATAATATATGAGAAGGGAATGACGCCAAAGAAAAATCCAATAAAAAAGGAGATCGTATAATATGCCATATCACCGCCGTTTTACTATTTTTGTTTTGATGAGAATGGGTACGCCGTTAAATCCAAAGTAATTTCGCAGTGTATTTCTCAAATATTTTATGTAATGTTCCTTGACTCTTGTAGCAAGGGTGGCTCTGAAGATTGGTGGTCTCCTTCCTACTTGTGCCAATTTTATGATTTCACCACTGGCTGGCGGTTGAATGTTATGTACGATAGTATTGAGGACATCCTGCTCAACGACTTTATTACTTTCAACAAAAATATCGACAACGCGATTCATGAGAACATCGATACCCTTACTCTGTTTGGCAGATATCGGAATAATTGGCACAAAGTCCAAAAATGTAAATGACTGCCGTGTCGCTGGAACAATTTTGTGCAGATTATTCTTTTCAATTAAATCAATCTTATTCGGTACAATCAGCAATCCTTTTGCTTTTGACAGAATGAGTGATGCAATACGCCGGTCTTGTTCAACGACACCCTCAGTGGAGTCGAAAAGTAATATGACAACATCAGCACGTTCAATGAATCTCACCGCTCTCGTCATCGAATAAAACTCAATCGGTTCCCTTATACGGGAGCGTTTACGTATGCCGCACGTATCAATAATTTCCATCCCCTGCTCTCTATACGTGAACTGGGCATTAACCATATCTCGTGTTGTCCCTGGTTCTTCATCAACAATCGCTCGTTCTTCATTGATGATTGAATTTAAGAGCGTTGACTTACCGCTATTTGGTCTTCCCAAAATCAGAAGTCTGAGTACGTTCTTGTCTTCTCGGATCTTCTTCAATTCAGGGAGCACCTTTACTGTCGCATCCAACACATCACCAAAACCGATACCAGCCTCAGCAGAAACAGGGAACATATCGTCAAAACCAAACCGAGAAAACTCCAATGCCTTTATCTCATCTCTCTTGGTATCGATTTTATTTACCAATAAAAATACCTTCTTATTCACTTTACGTATCTGATCATTGATCTCTTCATCACCAGGTTTTAAACCAACTTTCCCATCAACAATAAAATATATTACATCAGCTTCCTCTAAGGCACGTTCAATCTGCTTGGTTATTTTACTCGCCAGACGGTGTTTTTCATCAGGAAAGAATCCGCCTGTGTCGATAAGATCAAACCCCTTGCCCAACCATTGCACCTCTCCGAAAATTCTGTCACGTGTCACACCAGGTTCTCTGTACACCACGCTCATTTTCATGCCGGTCAATCGATTAAAGATAGTCGATTTACCAACATTCTTACGGCCAACGATTACAACTGTAGACATTTAAGTAGTTCCTTCAAAGAACGTGGTGATACGAATACGCGTCTATCATCAAATGTTTTGCCATCAATAAATTGGTTTGACTCATTAACACAATTGGGTGGTAAAACGATGCGGTCGTAGTTTCTCTCTTGATTCACTATTGTTTGGGCAAAATCATGTGCACTAATCAGGCCTGATACAGTTACCGTCTTTCCAAATAAAGAATTTTCAACACTTACGACGTCAATGTTACTGCTGTCTACATAATTGAGGTCTATTAGTTTCATTTTCAGCATATGCAGAAAGGGCATTGCCGATCTGCTGGTGAGGATTAAAAAAATTCCCTTCGTCTTCTTCATTGTATCCAATATTGTCACTTCGTCAATAAGCTGCCTCACCATACCTATCCCATTTTCATACTGTGGGAAATCATCATAGTATGAAGCCTCTGGTATTGAGAAACCAGCTTTGATATAAAATTCATCAGCACAATATACTAACCCGATTTTGTATTTCCCCCTGAATTGTCTGTGTAACTCATCAATAATAGCTATTGTTTCTCTTGCTAATTTTTTAGATACCAGTGTAACACCTTTGAGATATTTGGTTTTTCCTACGGGAACAACGCCAATTGATGCGACACCAGGATACAGCTTACTGAGATCAGTAATTGTCTTGACAACATGTGCACCGTCAGTAATCCCAGGAATGAGTACTACTTGGCAGTGCAGACGTATATTGTTGTCAATGAGTGATGAAAGATAGTTCATAATGAGACCAGCTTTTTCGTTTTTAAACAACTGTATTCGCATACGTGGGTCAGTTGTATGGACTGATATGTATAGGGGTGAAAGCTTTAGTCGCGCGATTCTCGAAATATCCACTATGCTGAGGTTGGTCAAACTTAAAAAATTACCAAAGAGAAATGATAATCGATAGTCATCATCACGAAAGTAGAGTTCTTTTCGAAGTCCCCTTGGAAGACCATTAATAAAACAGAAATGACAATTATTTTCACATGTGCGATATCGTGGTTCTTCTACATCAATCATCATCTGTTCATGTGGTTTAAAAATGATATACCTTTTATCCCTCCCAGTGTCTATCAAAACTTTTCGAACCCTCGTAACGTCGTTATAAAATCGAAATTCCAAAACGTCTTCGATTTTTTGATTGTCGATTGCCACGAGTGTCGCATTCTTTGGAATTCTTAAATCCTGAGAGGTGACTATCCTAAGCATAAGGAATTATAAGATAAATATCCATAAAATTCAAGTGCTTCTTTAACTCAGAGATTACAGTGATTTTCATAAGATTACAACGATTATAACTCTGCCAAATATATTGACAACCCTTATTTTCTGATTAGAATCGATTGCATGGCACATAATAGTGGGCAGTTCTTGTAAGCTCCCATTACTGTTTACTGACTACTCGCAACTGTCTACTCCAATGCACCGAGTGCATTGGTTTAATGCCGGGGTGGTGGAATTGGCAGACACATACGTTTGAGGGGCGTAGGCCTTCGGGCATGCGGGTTCAAATCCCGCCTCCGGCATCCCTCAACAAAACAGTAAGCACTACGCAGTAGGGACTATGCACCATGGTAAATGTGTTGAAAGTTAAAAGTTAAACCCTGTCTGGTTATTTGCCCAAAAGGCGCTATACCAGCGGTGAAATTATGAAGGAGAATACGAAACCAAGAAAAAAGAATCAAGAAAAAAGAATCAGGCCTTTAGCGTTCCACACTTTATAAATGGTCGGATTTGTCAAAAATTTAACAAAACAGGACAGTCCGCTTTTGTTAAAAATTCGCATACTAAGCAATAATAAAAAGTACTAAAAAGACAAATATTACAATTCATATTTTTGTTTGAGGCATTTGGCTTTAGGTTATTTTAATTTGCTTAGGTCTTAGGAAAATTAAAAGTTAAACCCTGTCTGGTTATTCGTCGCCAAAAAAAACTGGGGGACAGGGATTTGAACCCCGATCAGTTGGTCCAGAGCCAACCGTCTTACCATTAGACGATCCCCCATTTTGCGCAAGGCACAAAATTTGATTACAGTGATATAAGAACGTGATTACAGTGATTTTAACGACCGCAACCACATTATTATATGTATTATTTATACATCGTCAAGGAGATAAAAATTGACAATCATCATAAAATAGGTATAATCAGAGACAAGTAGTTAGATACTAGATACTTGATACTAGTGAAAAAAATCCACACTAGCATCTAGCACCTAGAAACTAACATCTGACGTGTAAGGAGGGCTAGTCCTAACTGGTAAGGCAGCGGACTTGAAATCCGCCGGGAGCAATCCCATGGGGGTTCGAATCCCTCGCCCTCCGTGTGCCATGCATAGCATGGCACGGCTGATGGCGAATGGCTTGTGAATAGTTTTAAACCATTTGCCATAACCCAAATTGCTGTTGTGCACTAATGTGCACAACAAGGAGAGGTGGCCGAGTGGACGAAGGCACCCGCTTGCTAAGCGGTTTCTCGCCGAAAGGTGGGACGGGAGTTCGAATCTCCCCCTCTCCGTGTTTTGCCAAAGGCGGAACAGCTAATAGCATATGGACTATTGCAAAAGAAAAATATGAATAAACTGAGTGAAGTAAGAGTGAGAATGGCGCCAAGTCCAACAGGTTTTTTTCATGTTGGCAGTGCCCGTACTGCACTCTATAATTGGCTTTTTGCACGGCATCACAAAGGCAAATTTATCTTACGTGTTGAGGATACTGATGTTACAAGATCTTCAAAAGAAATGATTCAAGTAATCTTGGATGGTTTAACCTGGTTGGGATTAAATTGGGACGAAGGACCTTATTTTCAATCACAGAGAGTACAGTCTTATAATTATTATGTTCAACAACTACTAAAAAACAAATCTGTTTATTATTGTTATTGTCGACCCGAAGATTTAGAAAAAGAAAAGCAGGCAGCTTATAAACAAAAAATTGATTGGCATTATGATAGAAGGTGTTTATATCTTTCACCTGCAGAGCGAGAAGAAAAAGAAAAATTAAACATTCCAAAGGCAGTCCGATTTCTTGTTCCTGATAAGCCTGTAGAATACAATGATATAATCCATGGCAAAGTAAGAAGAGAAGCTAGTGACATCGAAGATTTTATTATCATGAGGCATAACGGCATGCCAACCTATAATCTCGCCTGTGTTATTGATGATTATGAAATGGGAATAAGCCATGTCATCAGGGCAGTTGAGCATATAACTAATACACCAAAGCAACTACTCTTGTACGAAGCGCTCGGCTTTAAAAAACCTGCATTTGCTCATCTTCCATTAATTCTCGGTGAAGACAAAAAGAAATTATCGAAACGCCACGGCGCAGTCTCTCTCATGTCGTACCGTGACCAAGGATTCCTTCCTGAAGCCATGGTCAATTTTTTATCACTGTTAGGATGGTCACCAGGGAGCGATAAAGAGATCATGAAGATTGGAGAGATAATTAAATCATTCAGTCTTGAGCGCATCAATCCTGCTAATGCTGTATTTGATATTAAAAAACTCGAGTGGATGAACGGACAGTATATCATGAATTTATCAGTCGAAGACCTATCCGAACTTTTGAAACCATATGTCGTGAAATGTAAATTTATGACAAAAGAAGACCTGGACCACAGAAGGGATTGGTTTTTGAAAATCTGTAAACTCATGCAACCGCGATTACGAGTTTTAAGTGACCTTGAGAAACGTAGTAGATTCTTCTTCTCGGATGATTTTGACTACGACAAAAGTGCCCTGAGCAAAAATTGCAACCAAAATACACAAACAATGATAAAGAAATACCTCATTTCCATGGAGGATATCGAACCCTTCAATGCCGACACTATCGAACAGCATCTCAGAAATTTTGCTACAGAGAATAATCTAAAAGCCCGAGATATTATTCACCCCGTACGGATTTTTGTAACTGGTCAAGAAGGCGGACCGGGTCTCTTTGAAACTCTGGAATTAGTTGGAAAAGATGCGTGTCTCAAACGTCTCAAGAAAATTATCGCTGAGGATAGGGGGTCTGATGGTTAAGGGAAAAAAAGACGATAAGCGCCTCATCACGCCGATCGAGGCATATTTGAATCTCCCTGCTTTTCTCGGTATTGTTTCGTCTTCAATAGAAGTTTTCAGGAAAGAAACGATCGGCTATCTACTCGGTTTTAAAGGAGAGAATAAATTTATTGTTGAATATGCAATTCCCTATCAGGCTGTAGAAACTGGTTTGACTCATGCAACAGTAGACATGGACAGAGTCGCGAGGATAAATGAAATCTTGGGTAAGGTATCTGAGGGTATTGAATTTATTGGTGACTTTCATTCGCACACACAGTACGGTGATGCACCAGCTACTGTGACGCCCTCATCTTCAGACCTTATGTCATCAGTTCCTGGAGATCTCAATATTATATGTGCTGTCAACCTCAAAAAACGATCGGTTAAATGGCATGAAGACAATCGAGGTGTTCTCATTGGTACTATCGGTTCATATCGCATTATAATAGGTGGATTTTATGTTGCCAAGGCTGGTATTGGCGCACGGTACCAAAGGGTGTCGATAAAGTGCCCCTCAGTAACTGGCCTCAGAGAAAAGAAAAAATAGCATGGAAATCATTGGCGTTGGTATCGATATTGTCGAAGTAGGCAGGATAAAAAGCGCCATAGCTGAAAAGAACAATTTTCTCAAGCGCATATTTTCAGAAAAAGAAATAAAATTATCCGAACGGGGTAAATTCCGTTTCGAAGAATTAGCAGGAAGATTCGCAGTTAAAGAAGCTGTCTTTAAGGCACTCAAAACTGGTTGGCGTCGCGGCGTCGCATTTAAAGACATTGTTGTGCTTAACGAACCATCTGGTGCGCCCTACGTCGAGTTACACGGTAAAGCTCAAGAGTACGCCTCCTTAACGGGTGTTAAAAATGTTTTTGTGAGTATAAGCCATACGAAAGGTCTCGCAGTCGCAATAGTACTGTTAATGAAGTAACTGAAAAAGGAGTAAAATGGAAAAATTAGTTTTTATGTTCGATGGCCAAGGTGCATTTAAACCCGGTGTAGGAAGAGCATTATGTGAAAAATATACTCAGGCAAAAAATGTGGTAACAAAGAGCAGTGATGTATTAGGGTATGACCTCACAACATATCTGTGGGGTGAAAAAGCAAATGACACGAGCGGTAAAACAAGTATTGCTCAGCCAGCAATAAGTACACTCTCACTCGCCTACGCCGATGTTTTGAAGGATATAGCAACAACTGCAGATGTATCGCTCGGCCATAGTCTTGGCGAAGTCACTGCAATAGTCTACTGTGGGATTGTATCATTTGAAGATGGCATGAGAATTATACAAAAGCGCGGAGAACTCATGGAAAAAAGTGGTAAAGAAGGCACCATGACGGCAATCATTAAAATCGATTTAGAGAAGCTGGAGAAAGAATGTGAGAGAGTAACTCAGGAGATATCTGAACCGGTTGTCGTCGCAAATATCAACGCTCCTGAGCAGATTGTCATTTCAGGCTCGCAAGAGGGAATAAAACGGATCGCCCAGTTTGCCGTTGAAAATGGTGGCCGTGGTATACCGCTTCGCGTTGGAGGAGCGTGGCACAGTCCTTATTTAAAGAATACCTCGAAAGAGTTCGCCCAATTTTTGGACACAATAACATTTCATAACTCAACAATAAAATTTTATTCAGTGGTTGAGCAAAAATTTTTGGGAGACGGTAATACAGTAAGAGAGTCACTCAAACAACAAATGCTTTCGCAAGTACATTGGGTCATGGCGATCGAGAATCTCAAGGACATGGGGTATCGTGCATTTCTCGAAATAGGTCCGAGCAAAATTCTCAAGGATCTGGCCACGAAGATTGATCCGAATATAAAAACCGAATCAACAGGACTCTATACGGATCTTGCTGAACTTGCCAAAATATATAGGAGATCGTAATACGGTTGCGGTTTCAACATGTGTAACAGTTTAGTCAATCGGTTTCGCGTGTCGATTAATGACAAACGGCTAACAACCGAGGACCGATAGACGAAACTATTTATTTAATTATTCATCATTAAGAAGATTTCCGAAAAGACCAGAAATCTTGAGAGCGATGAATGTTTTTTCAGAGCTCTCTTTAATTCTTGTTGACAACAACTATATTTTCTGCTATTATAAATTAATGAATGTTATCATCCCAGTCGCTGGCAAGGGTACCCGTTTAAGACCTCACACCCACATCCTTCCTAAAAGCCTCTTATATGTTGCTGGTAAGCCGATCTTAGGGCATATCTTGGATAATTTTAAACGTATACCAATCACAACATTTGTTATCGTAGTCGGCGATAAAGGTGAGTCGATAGTTCGGTTTTGCAAGACATACCGATACAATTTTAAATTTGTATCTCAGAAGAAAAGACTCGGTCTTGGTCATGCAATTTATTTAGGTGCAAAAGGGTTGAAGGAAAAGACAATAGTTCTCTTGGGGGATACGATTATTGACTGGGATTTTAAAAAATTTACCAACAAGCAGGTTAATATCCTCGCAGTAAAAGCAGTAGATGACCCTCATAGGTTTGGTATCGTCGAAGTAAAGGATAATGATGTCCTCGACCTCGTTGAAAAACCAAAATTCCCTAAATCGAATCTCGCAATTGTTGGTTTGTATTATTTCCAACACATAGGGAAGGTCTACCATGCTGTGAGATCGATTATGAATAGAGGCATAAAGACGAAAGGTGAATATCAACTCACTGATGCCTTAAAATATCTCATGGAGAAAGGCGAACGATTCAAGGTTATTAGAGTAGACAAGTGGTATGATTGTGGAACAGCGGCCGCGTTAATTGAAACAAACCGTCACCTCCTCAAAAAAAATCATCACTTCAGACGCAGGAGAAAAACCATTATCCAAGGACCTGTTTATATTGCTGATTCTGCAAAAATTGTAAATTCAATAATTGGACCTCATGTTTCAATTGGTGAAAATGCAATCATACATAACAGCATCATCAAAGATTCCATCATTAATAGTGCAGCGGCTGTCGAAAATGCCATGCTTTCTGAATCGATCATCGGTGAGAAGGCAATCGTAAGAGGTGGGTATAAAAAATTAAACGTCAGCACATCATCAGTAATTGAAATTCCATGAGTTATTCACTACTCACTATTTTCTTCCTCGTTACGAGCGGGAACAACATAAACCCTATCGGGGTCCAAGAATTAATTGTCGTTGGTCTTGAATATGCCTATGTTGAAAAGTTCGACAATAGTCAGATATATTTCGATAAAATTATCAAACTCTACCCAGAAAATCCTGCTGGTTACTTTTTTAAAGCAGCGCTCCTCCAGGTTAAAATGATGGACGAATGTCACTACAATAATGAAAAAGAATATCTTGAACTTATGAAACGAACAATTACCGAAGCGGAAAGGATTCTGGAACAAGAAGAAAATCTATGGGCGAAATTCTATTTAGGCAGTAGCTACACGTACCGTGCGGTTTACGAAGGGTTTAAAAATAACTATTTTGAAACATTCACCCTCGGAGTAAAGGGTGGCAGAATGCTTCAAGATATTGTAAAAGAAGATTCAACATTTTATGATGCATATTTAGGTGCTGGTTCTTTCGAATACTTTTGGGCACGTGCGGCACGTTACCTCCCGCTTCTTAAATTAATTGGTGGTGATGTCGAAGAAGCACTTCGGAAATTACATGTTGCCGCTGAAAAAAGTCTCTACTCAGGACCAACAACCCAAAATTCTTTGGTTTTTATCTGTGGCGAAGAAGGACAATACGATCGAGCCACAGCTATTGCTGATAATTTACTACGCCAGTATCCAGAATCAAAGACGTTCCTCTGGAGTAAGGCGAATCTCGAATATAAGAAAAAAAACTACTCCCTTGCTGTCAATCTGTATACAGACCTTTTCAAGAGATATGACGAACTCAATAAAAAAAATTACTCGAATCTAGCACAGTGCAAACTTCTTATCGGCAAATGTTACTATGAGTTAAAAGAAAAAGAAAAGGCGAAAGAAGCTTTGAAAGACGTTATCTATTATAAGAAATACTCTGATCAGTATCCCCACATTGAGGGGTATTCTCGCGAAGCGTATGGACTGCTCAGCCGTCTCCTCTGAGCGATATACTGTAGGGAGTTACGTATAACTCTATTAATCATCACCTATTACTGGCCACCGTGTGGAGGACCAGGTGCCCTCCGACCGGTAAAATTTGTCAAGTTTTTACCCCGTTATGGTATTCAACCGATTGTGTTGACTCGTAAATCCATAGCCTACCATAGCCTCGATAGTGATCTTGCTCATGAGGTAGAAGCTGTTCCGGTCATGAAGACTGAATCATTGGATCCTGCGCGGCTTTTGTATCTCTTTGG
This sequence comes from candidate division TA06 bacterium DG_78, assembly GCA_001303225.1. GTDB lineage: Bacteria > Hydrothermota > Tepidihabitantia > SM23-42 > SM23-42 > DG-78. The sequence goes on from LJNI01000001.1 coordinate 45,403, forward strand.
TATGAGAATATACCGACCAAAGACATGGCATATGCCAATAAAACAAACAATAAATTTCCCAGATAATAAGATAGGATGGATCCCTTTTGCCTATGCAGCCGGTATTAGAATTGAATGTGATAGTATTTTCGTTACCGCTCCTCCGTTCAGTTCCTTTATCAGCGCGTACTCTATCGCTAAGAGAATAGGAAAACCGTTGATTCTCGATTTCCGCGATGCCTGGCTTGAATATCCTTTTATTCCCTACAAAGGGAAGAGAAAGAAACAATTTGTATCGTACTGGGAGAAAAAAATAACAACCTTTTCATCAGCAATTATTGTCGTTAATGAAAATATCAGAGAGTCCTTAATCAAAAAGTATCCACACATTGCAGAGAAGATCGCAGTTATTCCTAATGGCTATGATCCAGATGACTTTGTTGCTGTTCAGAAACCGAGTACCTTCACGATTGCGTATCTTGGTACTATTCGAGAAGAGAGAAATCCACAAAGTTTCTTGAAAGCAGTACATGAGTTAATCCATAAAAGGGAAATTGGTATGACAGATTTGAAAATAAAATTTATCGGGCACATTGAAGACCACTATATAAGAACCATTAAGAACTACGAATTTGTTGAAATAAAAGGACACCTCCCCTACCATGAGGCGATCAGAGAATTTTCGTCATCACACCTGGCAATTATGATTACAACCGGAAGTAAATACTTCTTTCCGAGCAGACAGAATGAGTATCTTGCAACAGGATTACCCATCATTGTGTGTGGTAAATCAGAGGGAATTCGTCTCCTCGAGCAGGCGTTTCATAAAGGTTATCCTGGGTGGGTGTATGATTACCATGATATCCACAGCATCGAAAATAAAATTTTCACACTATATCAGCAATTCAAGAGGGGGAAATCGATTATTGGTAAAACACCGTATAAAGAGTTTACGAGGGAAAACCTCACAAAAAAATTAGCAAAGATTATTAAAAAACAAACAAGGAGGAAAGAATGAAAAAAATCATAAGGTACTGTCTTTTCGTGTTGGTTATGTTTCTTTTTATACGGGCGACCTGCGGCAGACCCAAGCTATCTACGAAACCAATGACAGGCGTGGAAATTATGGATTATGTGTTTTTCCATAATGTCTCGATCACCTTCGATGGTGATCACTACTTTACCTTGAATGGCGGCAATGAAAATTACTGCGTTGTCAATGAATACAATGCAGATCGTAATTTCATCGAGACGTATGATGTTGGACTCGACGGCCGTGCGCTCTTCTACAATCCCAAAGATAAAAACTTGTATGTTAAAATCTACGGTACTGATCTCTGGGCAATTGATCTCTATAATGGCACTGCTGGTGTTAGATTCAGTGATATCTTCGAAGAAGATAATAGCTCACCAGCATTCTCGCCAGATGGTAAATGCATCTATGAATTAACTGATGGCGACGTACGCGTAATCGACTTCAAGACTGGTGAAGAACTAGAGCGTTTCGCATTGGAAAGTTACTATGATGAACATGGTTATGGGTTAAGCATTGCTGCTTCAAAGCACTACCTCTTTGTATGGGAGTATGAGGATAGGGTCCTCGTCTACGACCTCGATGGTGAGTATGTTACCAAGATCAAACTTCCTCGCACAGGGTATGGATTTTCACTCTCGTATTGTAATGGCATGCTCTGGATTGCAGAAGACGCTGATGCCAGCACTGATGGCGGTGATGGTTACTGGTACGGTTTCGAATTATAAATGCTATAAGACATCCTGATTATCAAATAGAATTTGACAACGATATCATCATGATCTAACCAAAGTAAATAATTAGAAACGGATTACTCTTGTACAACCAACCATTCGCTCTGGGAATGACTGCTAAATTCCGGTGCATACATACATTGAATCTCTGCAATACCGCTCTGATACGTACCTTTCAATTGCACCCTGAGATTGTATTCAAAGACATAGATACCTTTGGGTAAGTAATCGATGAAGAAATGAGTCGCAATATCTTTGGTCGATTGGTAGTATCTCAAACCATCCTGATACCGATAGCCTGAAAGAACATCCACAGGTTCTAATCCGCTTCCTCTCAAATCCTTAAGATGCACATATTCCATATCTCTATCGACTCGTAACACAATCCGCACAGTAATAAGGTCACCTACATGTAATGTGCCAGTAAGCGGTTCAATGGCCCGTCCCCGTTTAGTTTCACGGTTAACAAAAAGTTTTTTCTCAAGATGCAGATTAGTAAAATGCGGTGTTATTTCTGCTATATCTTCGAAATATTGAAAATAAACACCACCCCAGGCAATGCCTTTATCTTCTTTTATTAAAGTAATGTCTGAAAATTGTGGAAGTATTTCATCTTTGAGGTATATTTTCTCGTAAAAACCAGTCCCAGCTTCAATCTTCTCAGGAGTCGCTTCGGTTTGTCCTAAGTTAACACGAACAAGCTTTGTACTGGAGAGAAAATCAAGCCCCTGTAGTATGAGGGCGTATACTACATCAGCAGTGGCTTTTGTTGTTTTCCAATTTTGTGTTTGCTTTTGCTTTAATAACCAAATCTTACATTCTTCTACTGCAATTGTATCACTCATCACCTCAGAAAATGCCTCGATCATGAGGGATTGAGTTTCTATTGGCGCTCGATACCACCACCAAGAACGTTCATCTTCACGCCAGAACATACCCATTTCTTCATTGTGAACGCTACGTTCTTTAATCGAAGCCATAATCTTTTGAGCCACCTCAGGTTTATCAAACCGATACAATGCTAAAGACAAGTAGCCCTGACTGAGTCGAGAATTGAGTGTCAACCAGTGCTGTTCAGCCTGTTTCAAAAAGTAATTTACTGCTTCCTGTGCAGAAGGAAGAATAGGCTTTTCTTCGAGAAAGAAACTCCGGCCATACAGATAAAAAGCAATCATCGGTGACAGATGGTTTATTGATTTATCTTTAATATCATCGTAAATATCTTTTATCCACTTATCTAAAAAGTCTATCGAGCGTAGAGCCAGCGACATTTCAGTTTGAGCTCTGAGGTGCCTCAATCTGCCAAAACCAGTCGTAATATACAGAGTGATATACGGATTAGACTTACCTCCTGGAAACCAAGGCCAGCTGCCATCTGATAACTGCATGTTTTTTAGCTGTACAAAAGCAGTATTGAGATTATCTTTAAGTTTTTTTTCTTCAAATAGTAATCCTACATTACGCTTAGCTTGGGTTTCGTTTTGTGCCTGAACAACCCACGGTGTTTCAGTCAGCAGCACTGATTTCAAGTCTTGGTTTTTTTCTAGAGGTGACTTTAATGCATCAGCACCACGCCACTGGTTGAATATCTCTCTAATCCTCGGATTAGAATTGGCAATGTGTGATGCCAAATTGTTTGCATAATAGCGATTAAATATCTGTTCTGAGCACTCATACGGAAATTCAATAAGATAAGGTAATGCCTGAATAGCATACCATGTGGGGTTAGAAGTCATTTGTAACGTGAATTTATAAGGTTCACTAGTCTCTGATTTCATAATGTCTTGCAATCTCTCAAAAGTAAAGGTCTTTGTTTGTTCGCCTCGGACATGTAGGGGATATGATTCAGTTAAAAATATCCTACTTGGAAGTATTGGAATAGCTCCAGCCTCTCCATCAGAGAGCATTGCGCTCTTGGCTACTACCGTGTAAGAGAGCGGACCCATGCCTCTGGGGATACACAACTTCCAAGAAAATGTTTTTGATGTATGAGGTTCAATTGTAAATGTATAAATATTTTCTGCCAGTCCTAAATTTTTATTCATGTGTTTATCAGTCATTAAATCTCTAAAATCTAATTGAACCCTGCCTGTTTGTAATGCATCAGATATATTGATTACCTTGGTAGTAAAATAAACTGTATCTTCTTCCCGCAGGAATCTCGGAGGATTCGGTTGCACCATTAATTCCTTTTGGGTTATTGCATACTCGGTAATGCTTCCGCGCTCACATTTCTTACCATGAGCAAAGCCTAAGAATTTCCACTTTGTCAGGGCTTCAGGACACGTAAACTCCAAACTAACAGAACCATCTTTATTCATCAACAGATGAGGATAGAAGAACGCTGTTTCATTAAAATCCTGTCGAATCTTGATAGTTTCGAGGTCAATTAATGGAATTTTCTCACCACCAGCAATTACAGCAGTTAGTTCCTCAATCTTCTCTGCTGACACTGCTCTATCAGCCGATGTCTTCATGAGCACGATCTCTGTCTCTGGAGGTGTAGCTACACATAGAACACCTTCTACTTCGATGTGAGTTGGTCTTAATTTGAAATTAATTGTAGTAATCTGACCTTGCGATGATATAACATTTTTGTATGTCAATGGATCATACGCGATATAGCAAGCAGTAACTGTATAGGTACCCACTGGCACGTGCGATATAACAAAGTGACCATTCCCATCTGTCGCAGCACCCAAATCAGTTCCCTCAATAATCACATCTGCTCCTATTATAGGTTCACCTGTTTCTGCGTCTAATATCCGACCCATAAACTTACCGTAGTTACCTTCAAAATCCTTGTATTTACTGTACGTCACCATTGCCCTCGGGAATTCGTAATATAAATAATTACGTACTACATAATCAGGAAAATGAACATAGGTTCTCTCTGGGGAATATGAATAATAAGGATTCCAACCATACCGCCACGTTGCGAAACCAATGGCACCATTAATAAAGCTGCTGCTGACTGAACCATGGTACCTTTTGAAG
>LJNI01000002.1 GCA_001303225.1 candidate division TA06 bacterium DG_78
ACGCAGTTTTTGTCGCTTCTTCATTGTAGTCGTTTATTTTGCCTGACGTTAGTTCGTGTTCAAATTTTTGTATTAATTGTGCGAGATTTTCTTTGGCTGTTCCCCTCGATAATTTCATTATTAACAACTTTATGTGATTGTATCTAAGAGAAAATAAAAGTCAAGGCTATTACCCTCAATATTTTTCATTGACATTATAGACATAATGGGTACAATAATGCTTAGAGGAGGGGTGAAAAATATGGCAGCACATAGCAAAGGAGGTTGTATGTATTTAAAAAAAATAATAATCATGGGTTTCATGTTCATGATCACCTCGTTGTCAGCCGAGGTTACCACAGTACATCTCACTGCTGAACAACCACTATTCGAGAATGGAATTCCTCTCATTCAAGGATTTAACAAACTACAGATACCAGGAACACCAATACTTCCAGCACAGAGCACACTCTTGGCGCTTCCTGCGGGCAGTGAAGTAATTTCAGTTGACGTTTCTGTTGGAACACCTCAAACATTCATCGCTGGTAAACCATCGATTGCCCCACCTTCGCTTCCCCTCTGTGCTGATAGAATGTTGTTCGAACAAGCTATGAAGCGATACGAGCACAACAAGCAACGTCTGGCTTCATGCACGTTGTTTCCACCCCAACCATTTTATATCTCGAAAATGAGCCATTTCCGCACTATACCGTTTGTCAAAGTCACCTATTTCCCGGTTCTCTATGCACCGACAGGACTCTCCTTTTATCCATCGATACATCTCACCATCCAGTATACTACTACTGCAGCGAACAATACTATCTCTCAATGGGTCCAGAAAGATGCCGAGCGACTCTTCGCTAATTGGTCAGCGGTCAAGGATCTCTACACTACGGTACTGGATGATTCATTCAGTTTTGTCATTATAGCGAAAGACAATCTTTTTTCTGCATTTGACAGTCTCGTAGCATGGAAAGATAGCCTTGGTTTTACGACAAAATGTGTCAGCTATGATTCGATCATTGCGCAGTACCCCGGTGCACAAAACGCCGACAAGATACGAAATTTTTTGATCGATAAGTACGTTCCCTGGGGCATTCACTATGTCCTCATTGGTGGCAATGTTGACCAAATACCAATGAAGATATGCTATCCAGACCCAGGACACAGTAGCATGTCGTACACCCCAACAGATTATTATTTTGCCGAGCTCACTGATGACTGGGACAGCGATGGTGATAACTATTACGGAGAATACGACCAGGATAGCATCGGATTCGTACCCGAGGTCATTGTAATTTCGAAAGGGAAACCGGCGCGTGGAAAAATAATGCCCTCCTCATTGCAGCCTTCAGTAATTTCGAGGGTGAAAGCGGCTTACCGATCTGTGACGGCGCTGCCCTCATGGAAGTCATGAAGGACAGCCTGCTCAGCGGATGGACATACACAAGGGGTTACGAAGAAGCAGGGTTGTGTCCTTCAATATACACGCACGAATTTGCACTGACCCAGTCAAATGTTGTCAGCACCTGGTCTTCTGGACAGTTTGCAATAACTAACTGGTCTGGTCATGGCAATTCAGACGGCGCATACCGCAAGTGGTGGGCATGGGATGATGGTGACTCGATCCCTGAAAGTAACGAGATTCAGAGCGGTCCTTTCATCTACATCAGTAATATCCCATCTCTTAATGATGCCTACCCATCTATTGTCTTTGCCGCATCCTGCAGCAATGCAGAAGATACTGACAACATTGCCCGTTCATTGATCGGCAATGGCGGCGCCGGCGTCGTCGCCGCAACCACGTATGGCTGGTACACACCTGCCTGGGATGATCCCGAAGACGGTAATGTTATGTCGCTGGATTATTACTTCTACTACTACATGTTGCGCGAAGGAAGAAAGGTCGGTGATGCACTGTTTGATGCCAAGGTCTATTACTTCAATTACATCTATTTCCCGGATCCCTATGGTGGTGACCCGGAGTGGACCTGCCAACAGAACATGCTCGACTATACCCTCTTTGGTGATCCATCGCTCGTGCGTGAAGGAATTGTGCCTGGTGTCGCTGATTATCGTACGAGTGATGCAGCATTCTCAGAGATCCAGTTTTATCCAAGTATCGTGAGTGCCCACGGCACTATTAAGTATACGCTCCCGTGCGATGGCGCGGTGACCATCATGCTTTTCAATAGTGTTGGTCAGCGAATCGAGACATTGCACACTGGAAAAGAAAAAGCAGGATGCCACACGATTGCGCTCCGTAATACTCATCTCGCACGCGGAGTCTATTTTATCAAAGTACAACTTGAAAGCGGCGGACAGAGCGTATCAGGCAGAAATAAAATTATTATATACTAAAGTCGATACCCCAATACTCGCGCTGGATTCTCATATTCCGTCATTCCGAGAATTACCGGAATGACGGAATAATTGACAATATCGCAATAGTTACTATAATGAACTATGAAGAAAAAGATGTTGGAGACCCACTATCGTGCCTCAAGATTTTGTCGAGTACTGGGAAATCCTACGGCTTATCAGATTCTAAAGGAATTAACTAAATCAACAAGAACACCGACACAACTGGCAGGAGAAATTGGTTTGTCAGTAAAAACCATATCTGATACGTTACGCCATTTACGAGAAGTTAATTTGGTCCGATATACTACAAAAGATAGAAATAAAATCTACTCTCTCAAAGACAAATTGGTATCCACGGCATTACTGAGCATCGAAAAATATGTTGAAAGAATGAGGCTAACACGGTGGTGATCCGATAATCCGAGAATTACCGGAATGACGGAGTGAAAAGCTATGATCGATTTAGTAACGCTCACGGGCAATGCTACCATTGAACATTGTCGCTTGAAAAATAGGAATACATAGTGGATGTTTTCAAGGCAATTCAGTGGCGAAGGAGTATCCGTAGATTTGCTTTAAAAAAAATTGAACGGGAAAAGATATCACAAATATTAGAAGCAGCACGGCTCGCACCATCATCGAGTAATCGACAAACCTGGCACTTCGTCGTAATCGACGATACATCCATCATCGAACAGATTCCAAAACAGGTAGCATTGGGAACAAAAATGCTCGTTCCGTGGGTTAGCAATGCACCTCTCGTCATTGCCGGATGTTACACAAAAGCCTGGACACACGTCGTCGCACAGCTCTTTAGTCATGAGAATCACCTCGTCGATGTTTCGATTGCCATGGCCCATATTGCATTAGCTGCTACAGCCCTCGGTATTGGGACCTGCTTTGTCGGGTGGTTCAATGAGAAAAAATTAAAACATCTGTTACATATACCCGTTAACTATAAAATTGCCGTACTGCTGGCATTAGGGTACCCAGCTGACGCACCAACTAAAGAATCTATCGGAGGTATTGATCCGAGACCGCGTAAAAATCTTGAGGAGATCGTTTCGTACAACAAATTCGGTGTAAAGTTCTAAAGGCAAAAATTTTTATAATAATCTGTATAATCTGCTCAAATCTGCGTAATCAAGGATTGATAAATCCTCAGTAGAGCTCTAAATATTTATCGTGTTCCCACTTTGAAACCTGGATAGAGTACTCATCCCATTCTTTCAGTTTGATATCGTAGTATCGTTGAAATAGAATATTACCGAATGCACTCTTTGCGATTTTACTCTTGTAATAGTATTCTAATGCCTCCCACAAGGAGTGAGGAAGAAGATCAATTCCTTTATCCTGCAAGACCTGGGTTTCAATTTTATACACATCCTCTTCGACTGGTTTCGGAGGCATCAACTTCTTGTTAATACCTTCAAGGCCAGTCCTGAGCACACATGCAAATAGAAGATAAGGATTAGCCGACGGATCACATGAACGTAATTCCAAACGCGTACTGTCATATTTCTTCTTGCTGATGCGGGGAACCCGCACTAATGCCGAACGGTTCATTCTTCCCCAGCATATATAAACCGGTGCTTCGAATCCTGACACGAGTCGTTTATAGGAATTCACCAGTGGCGAAGTAATCACACTTATTTCTTTTATGTATCTGAGGACACCCGCAAGATAACTATAGGCAAGTTTACTCAACCCATAATTATCTCCTGGATCACTAAATTGATTTTTCTTGCCCCTAAAAATACTCTGATGTATGTGCATACCATTTCCTGCAGCACCAAATAGTGGCTTCGGCATAAATGTCGCATAGAGATTGTTCTCCTCGGCGACTTTTTTAATCACCATACGTGCAGTCAAGATATTGTCGGCAAGCTGTAAAGCACTGGTATAGCGGAGGTCGATCTCGTGTTGTCCTCTTCCAACCTCGTGGTGTCCTGCCTCAACCTCAATACCAAATTCCTGTAAGCGATCACACATCTTCTTTCTAATCCGCAGAGCCACGTCTCCCCCAAGATCAAAGTAACCTACGCGATCATGCGGTAATGCAATAACAGTATCACCATCGCGTCGGAATAAATAGAATTCGAGCTCTGCACCTACATAATATTCCAACCCCCGCTTTTTGAGTAATCTAAGGTTGTCTTTTAAGATAGAACGTGGATCTACAGGAGCCGGTTTATGGTCTGGTGCATAGACGTCACATATAAATCGTGCAGTCTTCTCTTCTCCCCACGGAATCACGGCAAATGTATTGGGATCTGGTTTAAGATACATATCACTCTCAAATATCCTACCAAAACCCTCAACCGATGAACCATCAAACCATATCCCTTCTTTCAATGCCTTACGAAGTTGCTTTACTGGAATCGTTTCATTCTTTACAGAACCAAGAATATCTGAAAACCATAGATCAATAAATTTTATTTTCTCTTTCTGAATTGTATTAAAGATTGTAGTGATTGTCACGCTATCCTCTTTTCTTTTTCTTTATTGTAATTTTCTTTGGTTTTGTTTTTTTCTTCGAACCAATGTACTCAGCAATTGACTTCGCCTGCGTAAAGAGAAGAAGATAATCCGGACCGCCAGCTTTTGAATCAGTACCTGACATGTTGAATCCCCCAAATGGATGGACACCAACTAATGCAGCAGTGCATTTTCTGTTAAAATAGAGGTTACCGACATGTGCCTCACGCTTTGCCCTTTCTAGTTTCTGACGGTTCTTTGTATAGACTGCACCAGTTAATCCATACTCAGTACTATTTGCCAGTTCAAGTGCGTGATCGAAACTGCGCGCACGGGTTACCGCCAGCACTGGCCCAAAAATTTCTTCCTGAAAAATTCTGTGGTGTGGTTCGATGTCAGCTATAACTGTCGGCTTTATATACCACCCTTCTTTCAGACCAGGTTCGCCTCCACAGATGAGTTTACCTTCAGTTTTACCAATATTGATATATGCCAAAATCGAATTGTAGGCAGTTTCATTGATAACTGGCCCTAACCAGTTTTCGTAATCCTTAACTGGTCCCATCTTTATTGCCTCAACTGTTGGAATGAACTTCCGCATGAATTCATCGTAAATTCTATCATCAAGGATGAGACGCGAGCATGCAGAACACTTTTGGCCCTGGAGTCCATATGCCGAAGCTCTGACACCAGTGACCGCACTATCAATATCTGCTTCAGAATCAACAATAATGAAATCCTTACCACCCATCTCAGCAATAACCCGCTTTATCCACTTCTGCCCTGGCTGAATCTTTGCTGCCTGTTCAACAATATAGAGTCCAACTGCTTTAGAACCTGTGAAACAAATGAATCGTATCATAGGATGTTTAACAAGATAATCAGCAGCAGGAGTACCATGACCAGTCATGAAATTGATAACACCTATAGGAACCTTTGCCTCTTCAATAATTTCCATAAACTTTGCTGCAATAGCAGGAGAATCTTCAGAGGGCTTCATGATAACCGTATTACCAGTGACAAATGAGGCACTCGTCATACCACATAAAATTGCCAAGGGGAAATTCCACGGTGCAAGAACTAACCCCACGCCGAGGGGGATATATACCTGTTCATCACGCTCACCTGGGAACTGAAGAAGCTTTGGTCCTATGTCATACCTCAGCGCTTCTCGTGCATAGTAGTCACAAAAGTCAATCGCCTCTGCAACATCTGCGTCTGCCTCAACCCAATTCTTCCCAGATTCAAAGACCATCCAAGAAGCTAGTTCAAGCCGGCGCTTGCGCATGATCTGGGCTATTTTGAAGAGATACTGTGCTCGTGTTTTCGCAGGCGTAAACCGCCATGATTTAAACGTTTCCGAGGCAACCTCCATGGCCTTGTCAGCAGTTGGAATGTCTGCTTCTTGAAATGTTCCAACAATTTGTTCCTTCTGTGAAGGATTAAATGAATGAAATTTCTTTTCTAAACGGATTCTTTGACCTCCAATAATAATACTGTATTCCCTACCAAGCTGGGATTCAACATTGGCAATGGTTTTTTCCATGTTTTTTCTATTGAGAAGTTTGGAAAAATCAGTGAGTTTTTCATTTCTGAACGGTTTCATGTAACCTCCTTCACTCCTATTATACCCATAGAATCGCCCAAGTCAAGAAAATTCGCATTTTTTATGAGTCAATCTATGCTGTGTTGGTATAGCTTGTTAAAAAATTACAAAAAAACAGCTATGATGCACAAATCACCTAAAAATTAACTCACCAATTGCTATTTTAGTAAGATCACTTTTACTCTATCCAAAGGCATATGCTGTGATACGAGCTGACAAAAATATATACCAGAAGGCAACTTTTTACTGGAAAAATCAGTACCATTCCAAAAATTTCTTTGTATCCTCCCGAATTTGTCGCCATTTTTTAGAGTATTAACTTTACAACCAGAGATGTCAAATATTTCTATATAACATTTTTCTGTGTTGGTCGTATATTCAAATGTAGTATTTCGAGAAAACGGATTAGGGAATACGTTCAAGTCTGAAACGGCAATGCGGTCATCTATTTCTTCTATTCCGACATTTGTATTCTGAAACAGAGCACAGGCTTCTCTACTATAACTTATAGCCAAATCTAGATCTGTGGAATATTTATAATGGATTAGAATCATATCCCCATTTGATGGCGCATCTTTCAATGAAATCCACCCTGACGAAATGTCGTAGCAGTAATCCGATTGAGGTAGAATAATACCATCAACGACTATACTGTCTAAAGAATGTATAGGAATTCTTTTATTGCCAAAATAATATAACTTCCTAAAACCATTACCGACTAATGTATCTATACTACTGACTATACCATCCGCATCAATGTCTCCCCAAGCAATGCCCCAAGAGTTATAATCAGTCGATGAATACCAATCAGGAGATGAACTGAATATGCCGTCGGTATTAAGATAGACTATGTCTTGGCTACTATCATAAACTGCCACAGCTAAATCCAAATCACTATCATTATCAACATCGCCGAGTGCACTGCGTACTCCCATCGCGTAATTCTCTGACTGCCACGATGGAATCGATTCTAAACTATCACCTTGATTCAACCATACAACATTAAATGTATCGGTTAATGCATAGCCGCAACTACCGGCAAGGTCGATTTTACCATCACCATCGATGTCACCCCATGATAACCCACATGTCAAAGGATATGGTGATGTCCAACTTGCGATGTTTTCCAGAAATCCTGAGTTGTTATAATAGACCCTTGTAGGCATCAATAAATTTAATGCACCTACCGCTAAATCCAGATCACCATCATCATCAACATCACCCCAAGAACCAGCATTATCTATGTTATAATCAATTGCTTGCCACGAGGGCAATGTTCCAAGAATTCCATCATTGTTATAATAAATTCTTGGATAAATGAAAAGCCCGGTGGCAGCCAAATCTAAGTCGCCATCATTATCAACATCACCCCAACCGACCCAACTAAATGACCAACTTTCAAATGAAGACGTCCAGCTAGGTGTACGCTCTAAAGAATCACCGGTATTTTTATAAAGGTAGCAGTGCTGATAAGCAGCCACTGCTAAATCTAGGTCACCATCGTTATCAACATCACCCAAGTTTACTCCAACAGCAACAAAGCAATCTGTATACCAAGAAGGTTCATATTCAAAAAATGGTCCAACATTTTTATATATTTGTATTGTATTGTCTGGACTATCATTGGCAATGACCAAATCGAGATCACCATCTTTTTCAATATCACACAGTGCAACTTCACGACCAGTAGTAACAATGTTAGATTGCCAGACCGGAAGATGATCCAAAGGGACCTGGGCTTCTGCGTTATTGACTATCACTGGTATCATTACAAAATATAAAATAAAACTATACCTTAACATAAATAACCTCTAAAACATTGTATGGAAAAATTAATTTGTGTCAATATTTTCATTGATTAGTCCTTACACAGCAATATTTTTTTATGTTGACATTCACAATAATACGATTATATTAATCTCATGTACAAAAAAACCTATATTATCGCCTTAGTTTTAGTTGTTTCTTGTACTGCAGTTCAAGAACGATTAGCTTTTAAAGAGTGCAAATTTTCGTTCGTTTCAGTAACACCGCATGATTTTACCTTTTCGAATCTACAGCTCGATTTCGAAATTAAAGCTGAAAACCCCAACCCGATCAATGCAGTACTCGATAAGTTAATCTATACATTCTATGTCAATGATACTAATGTATTTTCTGGCACGACCGGCAACAAGATTACAATACCTGCCAATAAATCAAAAAGTTTTTCAACAACGATAACGCTTGAGTACACAAAAATAGGTGAAGCATTAATCGAAGTCATAAAACTAAAAACTGCAAACTATAAGATCAAAGCAAAGGCATATATTTCAACGGCTATTGGAGAAATCAGTTATCCTGTAGAAATATCACTGTAGAGAGGACGGTGCTTGACTTTGGTATTCTTTTGCATAAACTTGCTTTAAGGAGGAATTATGTATTTTTTATTACTTTTAATTATTAATCTCGAGGTGAATTCGACAGTAGATTCGGTTGTTATTTACAGTGACCGAGTTTCAGTAACAAGGGTCGCTCATGTTTATTTAGACAAAGGAACGGATATCATCTTTTCTGGTCTACCTGGTACAATTGATGATGCATCAGTGCACATAAAAGCAAGCGGTTTGAAGATTGGTGAAGTTCAGGTTAAAATGGGTTATGAAAAAGAACCACATCCCAAGGTTAAAGAATTAGAGGCGAAGATCAAAACATTAGAGATTGAAGACCGTCTTCTATCAGATGAAATATTAGTTTTGAAGGATAAAGAAAAATTCTTACAGACCATTGGTGTTAGTGGTCCTGATTTAATCTCCAAGGAGCTCCTTACGGGCAAAGTTTCACCCGAATCTTGGCGCATCGGTTTGAGGTTCATGACCGATGAATTGCTCAGCGCTAAAAAAAGAGGGGCTGAAATTGAACGCCAGCGCATTGATTTAGGTGAAAAATTGAATGCCGCAAGGCGTGAACTGAATGATATCAGAGGAATCGTTGAGAATCGGAAAAGTGTCATTTTTGATTGCCATCCAGAAGTGGCAAAAACGTATAAAATCCAACTAAGCTATATACTTTATGGAGCATATTGGCGGCCCTATTATGAACTCAGGGCAAACCCCTCAGTCGGAAGAATCGACATATCTTATTTTAGTAAGATCAGTCAAAGGACTAATGAAGATTGGGATGATACCAAAATTGTACTATCCACGGCAAAACCAGCCCTTGGAGGTATTGCCCCAGAACCTGCACCTTGGTACATTAATCTTTATCTTCCTCGTCCTGAAGAAACAATCAGGGGTGGACGAGCCGACGAATTAGAACGTTTAGCAATAACAACGGTAGCTACTCCCGAAGTCGCAAAAGCACCACCCGCACCAGTCGAAGCCGGCATTTCAATTATCTATCCCTTACTCGGTCGATACGTTCTAAAGAGTGGCGACCCAGAAAAAAAGATACAAGTTTACGAGACAACACTTAATACAGAATTTGAATACTTTATTATACCAAGGATTAGCTCGCTTGCATATTCTACTGGTAAGATGCAGAACAATACTGATTATCTATTTCTTTCGGGTGAAGGTAGTACATATGTAGGTGATGATTTTACTGGTAAGACATATTTACCCACAGTAGCACCTGATGAATCGGTCACGGTTTCTTTTGGGATTGATGATCGAGTTAAGGTAAAACGAGAATTGAAAAAATCGAAGATATCAAAGGGTGGTCTTTTCGGTAATAAAACAAAATACGAATTTATTTATGAAAATAGCATTACCAATTATCACACTAAAGAGATAAAATGCACAATTGTTGATCAGGTACCAATCCCCCAGGACCCTGATATCAAGGTCAATGGTGTAAAATTTGAGCCTAAACCAACCCAAGAAGACAAAGATTTAGGCGTATACTACTGGCAGATGCCGATTAGTAGCGGCAAGGAATATAAGATAACAATTTCTTTTACAGTTGAGGCACCACGGGACCGAGAGATTGAGGGATTAATGCCTTAAGATTTATTCAGATTAAAAATAAAAGGGTGTAATGCACCCCTTTCTGATTAATGTGTAAAGATTATTGGACAAGCAAGAATTTTCTTACAACGTCCTTACCCGTTTCAGTTCTTAGATTGATGCACATATTTTGTCTAAAAAGCACAATTTTTGTGCACATGTATCTCTTTTCTCGTGAAATTCCATTCATTTGTCTGGCACACATTTTGCTTAACTGTATGACAGAGGTGAATGATGGAAAAACTGAACATAATTGTGAAACTCCTGATTATAACTGGATTCATGAGCCTTGCAGGGTGTTGTTTCGATTGTATTGACAATGAACCTCCTGCAGCGCCACGGGGATTGTATTCAATAACAGGTGATGAAGAGGTCTTGCTCATGTGGTACGAAAATACTGAGCCTGATCTCGTTGGTTACCGTATTTATCAAAGTCTGACACCAACTGGCTACTACTACGAAATCGGTGAGACAAACCTTGACTACTTCTTAGATTACGGGCTCACCAATGGGCAAACTTATTTTTATGCTATCACCGCATTTGATAACAACGGCAATGAAAGTGATCTCTCTTACGAAATTGTATATGATACACCACGGCCAGAAGGATACAATGAGAAAATGTATGATTATCATGTGGAACCAAACTATTCAGGATGGAACTTCAGTGCTTATACTACTGTTCCGTACAATGGATCATCGTGTGATATTTACTATGGTTATGACAATATAGATGAAGCACACTATATTTATATTGCTCGACCCGGAGGTCTAATACAGGATTTCGGCTATACTGAATCACTCGATGATATCACCTATGCGCCTGATAACGGCTGGTCCTTAACCGGGATCGTCGAAGCGATTGTTGGACACACCTATATTATCTGGACGTGGGATAATCATTTTGCCAAAATCCGCGTGACATCAATAAACACAGATTATATTATGTTCGACTGGGCATATCAGATTGACCCAGGAAATCAAGAATTAGTGCATGATGAAAGTAGTCAACAAGGAGGCTAACATGAAACGCCTTTTATTATTATTATTAGCCGCCATACCACTGTTTGCGTTTTCAGGCACTTTTATATATTATGATTATGGCTACAGTGATACTGATTGCTGGTACGATGAATATTGGGTCGATGATTGTTGGTACGACGGCTACTGGGTATACTATCCACACGGGTACTACTGTGTCCACTATGTTTGGTGGTACCCATGGTGGTGGGATTGGTACTGGGTAAGGTGCCATTGGTGCCACCACTTCTATTGGGATTTCTTCTATGCTGGATTCTATGTTGTCTGGTATCAAGATGGTTGCTGGTGGTTTAGACCACGGTATGGTCACTGGGTAGCGTATCAGTTACCTCACTCATACTACACAATCCATTACAACGCCGGAATGAACGGCATTTATCTACCAGATAAACCACCTCGTGAAATCGTCATTCCATACAATGACAGCCAGGTAATGAATCTATCCAAACAGCATGATCCAGAACTCTTTACTACTGTGGAAAAAAACCACAAGAGTGGCAATCTTGAGAAAATGCGCCAGGCATACGACATTCAACTCAAACAGGAAATAGCAGCAAAAAACGAAGAGTATCGAGCAAAGAATAATAGTCAGACGAAAACTTCTCCGACCAGCAAATCAACGTCTCCTCAAAAGTACACGAACAAAAATGCTCCGACAAATCGAACGACATCCACTGATAGTAAAACGTATGGTAGTGGAACCAAAACGTATACACCTAAGAAAGAAGTCCAAAAAAATGAGAATAAATCGTATTCTGGTGAAAAATCAACAGGAAATACACGAATTGAACCGAGTGATAAGCGCAAGCAGACAAATTATAATACAAACAAATCAATGAACCCAGAAAACAGTAGAAACAAAACAGACGAATCATCGTACAGTTCACCAAAAACGCCAGAGTATGTGTCGAAGAAGAACGTGAACACAAAGAATACACAGAGAAAGAATGTGTATTCACCTACGAAGAAGAGGTAATGATGGCTGCGTGGACTCTACTCGCACTACTCGTACTCAATAGCAGTTCATTGAGTATTGATATCTGGACCAATAAAGACGATGCAATCTACTATCCAACTGAGGTCCTTTCAGTGTTCTTCCGGACAAATAAGGATTGTTATGTAGCCATCTATGATATAGAAGTCGGGGGAAGGGAGTATCGTCTCTTCCCCCCTGAAGGCGAAGATGGCTGGGTACAAGGAGGTCGCATATACGAATTACCGCCAGAGACTGCTGATTACGAGTATGTGATCGCTGGTCCTGGAGGTATAGAAACCATTATTGCATTGGCGTCGACACACGGGTTACCGAACCGAGGAGATGAGAGTCCGGACATCGCACAAGACGTTCATGAGATATTTATTAAAGAACCTCAACCTGCCAAACTCAGGATCGTATCGACTCCCAAACAGTGTCACATTTATATTATGGAATTAGATACTGGAGATGAAGAATATATTGGTGAAACGCCACGGACAATTGTTATACGGCCAGGCGAGTATCTCGTTACTATCAAGAAATCAGGATTCAAAACTATGAGCAGAAGGATCTGGCTTGACCCGGGTGAACATCGAAGGGTCTTTGTAGAACTTATGAGGTATTGACATCATGGATAATTTCTATATGATAAAAGGAGAACATATGAAAAAGTGCATACTCCTCTTGTTTGCGGCAACAATGGTCTTTGCTGTCCAGACAGTGCCTCGTGGTACGACAACAGACAGTGATGACAAAACCAACAACAAATCTATCATAAAAGAACCATCACATTACTTCGTGCAGAAACAGACGCAGAAAAAAGGGCAGGATCGTTTTGAAGATGCCGATTCCAATAGTGTTAATGACCAACGTGAGGATGATTTCCAAAAAATTAAAAAGCTGAATTCAAAATTTAAAGATAAGTACCAAAAAGATGATGCTGTAAGGAATGAAAAAAACAAGAAGACGAATAACTCACCTGGAAAGACAACAAAGTAATCTGGATGGAAAGTATTGTTTAAAAGAGGAGATTAAAACCGACCTTAAGAAGTCGCGGTGATGATAAGAGAATCTCTTTTACCAGGTGCCGAGTATTAATATCATGTATGGTCTTTCCTTCGTAAATCTTCCTACCAACCTGAAAAATATCGTTAAATTCTCTGTCAGTCAGCTTTAAATATACTCTCCGCACTCTATAATGAAATTTTATCTCGTTTAAAATCTCATGTTTTATCTCCGATTCAAAATGACATTTTTTTCCTTTTAGACGCAATACCGCATTCCGTGCAGCAATCACACCTGATTTTATGCCATTGGCTATGCCTGCGCCACTCAAAGGATCAGTAAATCGTGCTGCATCACCGATGAGGAAAAAGTTATTACCAGAGAAATGTTTTAAAATCTTCGCTGGTACGCCGCCATACATTTGTGCCTTTATTGTACCATGCGGAAATTCTTTTCTCACCCAACGGTCTAAAAAATATTTTGCTGGTTTCTTTGTACGTACCGGTGATATGCCTAAACCAATATTTGCCGAATTACGAGACTTCGGAAATATCCACGCATACCCGCCTGGTGCATATTCTTCACCAAAGATGAGTACTGTACAGTGTGGGTCAATGGTAATGTCTTCGAGCACACACTGAGCGCACACCTCTATTTCCTGTAAACTCAACCTCGTATCAATCCCAAACCATCTGCCAACATGAGAAGCAACACCATCTGCACCAATTAAAAATTTGAATGTGTATCGTTTCTGTATGCCTGATTCGCTCACGATGATTTCATTATTATCGACACCGATTGCCTTAGTTGAAGTTTTGAGAACTGCACCGTGTGCTCTGGCGAGTTTTGTTATTGCAGGATCAAAGACCATGCGGTTCATTACCCACCCGACACCAGGGTATTTTATGTTGAATGCATCGCCTGTGGGGCCACGAACGAGCGCACCAGACAACTCCTGTGAAACCCAGTCTTGTTTGATGTCCAAATAGTCCTTTATTGTACTCCGGGATAGTCCTTCTGCACAGGAAACCGGCACTCCAACCGTAGGATGTTCTTCGAGTAGTAATACAGAAATACCCTGTGCTGCTGCAGTGAGTGCCGCAGTACCACCTGCTGGTCCAGCACCGACAACAATTAAATCAAAATTACGAGACGTCACGCTACTTCTTACTTTTTAAATATTTTCTACCCCTCAAATTCTCTGGCATATACTCTTGATCAACCTTTGCATCCGGATAGTTATGTGGATATTTATAACCTTTTCCATAACCAAGTTTCTTCATGAGCGGAGTCGGTGCATTGCGGATATGGAGAGGAACAGGTTCAGCGAGTGTCTTCAGGGCGTCGTCTTTTGCGTGCTCATAGGCAATGTATATTTCGTTACTCTTCGGTGCTCGCGCGAGATAGACAACACACTCTGCTAACGCCAAGTCACCCTCTGGCCTTCCAATAAAATCAACCGCATCTTTTGCTGCATTGGCGACAACCAGTGCTTGGGGATCGGCTGTGCCAATATCTTCAACTGCGAAACGTACCAACCTCCGCGCAATATAGAGGGGATCTTCACCTGCCTCGAGCATTCTGGCTAACCAATACAATCCTGCATCAGGATCAGAACCACGCAAAGACTTATGGAGTGCTGAAATGACATTATAGTGCTCTTCACCTGCTTTATCATACCGCAATGCCTTTTTCTGTACGACTTGTTCAACTGTTTCTAAATCGATCAATTTTTCATGCGATGCTAAGGTCGACAACTCGAGAGCATTTAACGCCACGCGGGCATCTCCATCAGATATGTGAGCAATGAAATCAAATGCCTCGGGAGATAACTCACGCCTTCCATCGAATCCCTTTTTTGTGGTTAATGCCCGTTGTATAATTTTCTTAATATCATCGAATGATAGAGGATTGAGCATATACACCTTTACCCGAGAGAGTAAGCTCGAATTGAGTTCAAATGATGGGTTTTCCGTTGTTGCTCCAATGAGAATAATTGTTCCCTTCTCTACGTAGGGTAAAAAAGCATCTTGCTGAGCCTTGTTGAAACGGTGAATTTCATCGATAAAGATGATGGTGTCACGATTGTATAATCTCTTCCGATTTTCTGCCTCGCCCATAAATTTTTTTATTGCAACAATACCACTCGTCGCAGCAGAGAAGGAAACAAAATCAGCAGAAAATTTTTGAGCGAAGAGACGTGCAATTGTTGTCTTGCCGCTACCCGGCGGACCAAAGAGTATCATAGAGAAGAGGACACCTTCTTCAAGCAGACGCCTGATTGGCTGACCAGCACCTAAGAGGTGTTCTTGACCAAGTACTTCGTCAAAATTTTCAGGTCTCACCCTGTCAGCAAGTGGTGTCTTATCCATTATGGGTACTTATGAGTACTGTGCTTCACTGGCGGAAGAGTAGGTAGGTATAAAAGAAGGGGATATTGAGAATGAGCGAATCGAGACGGTCTAAGAATCCTCCATGGCCTGGGAAAACACTCGACGCATCTTTGAGACCAACCTCTCGTTTCATGCCTGATTCTAAAAGGTCGCCGATTGTACCGAGAATACCAATACCCGCAGTGATGAGTATTGCGTCAATAACCGTGAATGAATCGAGCCAGAGCTTATTAAATATAAATGTGAAGGGAAAGGTCAACACAGAGGCGAGTAGAGTACCTTCCCATGACTTTTTAGGGCTGATTTTTTCTAATAGTTTGTGGTGACCAAACAACGATCCAACAAGGTATGCAAAGGTATCATAGAGCCATGTTAATACCAATGGCATTAAGGCAATCGCAAAGCCCATTTTTCTCAAGGCGATGAGTGACGATGGTAATAGAGATAGGTAAATAATACCAAAACATGCCGCTGCAATTTCAGCCAAAAAATTGGGTTCTCGACGCGAACCAGGAAAGCGCATAACAGTCAGAAGGCAGATAAAGAAAAAAAGCAAAAAGCCCGGGAAAATGATTGGAACCTCAAAGTACACGAGTAACGGAATTGCATAACCTACCAAAAGAACTGCGAGTGTATGAGGATAGATGTTCTTTCGGTGCCAAAATCTGAAGTATTCATTTGTCGCAAAGGTAATAAAAAAGAGTAGGAGCAGGACCAAGAGGAGATGATCAATCCACAGGAAAAAAATTATGACACAGATGAGGATTGACCCAGTTATTACCCTCTTGATTAAATCATTTAACGCGGCCAAAGAGTCGCTCCCTTTGTGTGAATGCATCAACTGCACTCGTAAATTCTTTCCGTCTAAAATCGGGCCAGAGTGTCTTGGTAAAATATATTTCAGTATAGGCAATTTGCCACAATAAAAAGTTTGAAATGCGCTCTCTATTTTCCGCACCGGTCCGAATCAACAAATCAGGATCAGGTAAATCAGGGTCGTACAGAAATTGAGCAAATGTACGTTCATCAAATTTGTCGAGTGCGATATGTTCTTTTCGGTCCTGCATAATAATCTTCTTAACAGCATCAATAATTTCACCTCGACTGCCATAACTTATGCAAAATGTCAATACGAGTCCATCATTATTTTTGGTCAGAGCAATAGCATCATCGACGACTTTTCGTGCATTTGGATAGACATCGTCTAATCTCCCGATCACCTTGACCCTCACATTGTTTTTATGAAGTCCTGGTGTTTCCTTGGCAAGCATCTCCTTGAGCATTTTCATAAGGGTATCAACCTCTCGCTTAGGCCGCTGCCAATTCTCGGTTGAAAAGGTATAGAGTGTCAGATAGTCAATACCTAAGTCTAAAGAGGCTTTCACGACTGCACGGACTGATTCGACTCCCTGACGATGGCCTACAATGCGCGGTAATCCACGCTTTTTTGCCCACCGACCATTTCCATCCATAATAATTGCAACGTGGTGTACCTGAGTTGGCATAATATATTATAGCTTCAAAAATATTGTTGTCAATAATTCGGTTTGAAAAATGGAAGTTAATTTATCTTAATGATCTTTTTTGTAATTTCTTTGGTTTTGCCATCCTGAGAAAAGACTTCCATATTTAGAAAATAAATACCTGAAGATACCTTTTCTCCTTTACTATTATAACCATCCCACGGGATATTGTGCATTCCACATTTTTGGTCATCATTAACAAGGGTCGTTATCAACTGACCTGTGCATGAATAAACTTTTAAAACGACCCTAGAGTCCATGTTCAATCCATAGTTTATGGATGTCAACCTTGAAAATGGGTTCGGCATGTTATTTAAAGATATCGTCTTAGTCGGTATTTGCTCATCATGGGTAATTATACCGGTAGTTCCATATCTTCCATACACGTGGACATCATCAATATAAGAGCCAGCCTGAACATCATGGCCATCCGAATTAAAATGGAAACGGATCTGGACAGTATTATCTACATACTTTGTAAGGTCCAAAGCAACCATACTCCAACCACCAACATCGGGTATTTCAGGATCATCATTTACACCACCCATTTTACTACAGAGCGGATAAAATGTCATTCCATCGGTTGTGATCTCTATCCATAAAGCGTCATAAACATAGCCGTAAACATCCTCGACCCAGTTCCATACCCAGAAACTTAAATAAGCACAGGTATAATTATTGAGATCAATTGGAGGAGATAAGAGCCAGCAATCAGCATAATTCTCATAGGTATTATCTAAATCCACACCCCAACAATTTTCTCCTGAATGCGTTTGTGTGGGTCCATACGTAGGAACACCTAATTCCCATTCATCCTGATCTCCACCATGCGTCCAACCATTTTGTCCACTTTCGAAATCGTCAAAAAATATTGTAGTAATCGGTGCAGGGTCTATATTTTTATAATTATTTAGTGCCTGTTGCATATCTTCAATATAACCGCCGAGATTACCTGCTTGGATATTCACTAAAGCACTCGCCTGATAATCCAGAGCAGTTTCTAGTAAGGACTGTTGAGCAAGAGTGAGATTTATGCCAAAATAATTTGAATAATAATTGAAGACAGAATCGGTCAAAGAATGGGCGTATTCTATTTCTTCAGTTGAACCGGGGATAGTGAGAATATTGTACGCCCTGTGTGCGCCTCCCCAATCAGGCTGCCACATACCGAATACAGGATCTGATGTGTGCCAACATCCATCTATGGCACAGGGAAAGAACATTGGAAATTCATCCTCAGGATTACAAGCAAATGTCACCACTTCTGTTTCAGGAAGACATGGATTCTGTCCCAAAACAGTCTCCATCCTGACCCAACCATATGCTGGAACATAGTAATCTATAATCCAGTGCATGTCGCAGAAACCAAACCAGGTAGGTATGTTGAGCAGTGTTCTTGCAGGAATTCCATTTGCCCTGAACAATGCTGCACCAGCATGTGCATGTCCAGTGCATGAATTGCCCCATTTTAATGTATAAACAGCATCAAAAGCATAAGGATAATGAGGAAGCTGTCCAGGAATCTGTTGGCAGAAATCACAAATATCATCTGCCAGTTTCATTAAATTGGTTGTGGTATCACAAATCGAATCTGCTGTTTGCTGAACAAGCACATCATTTATTTGAGCACAATCTGTCGCAACGAGCCATTTCTTAACTGAATCTGGTAATTGTTCTAGGCTAGGAAGAGGTACAAAACTTGGAAGGTCTGAATATGTATTTTCCCTAACAAAGACCCAGGCTGTCCAATTCAATGGCGCACTCGGAGCTTGATTCATTCTCGCTGCTATGATAACATTGGGTGGATTAAGATGTAAAAATCTATAATCAATCAACTCAGGACTTTCTACTTCAATTAATATTGGTATCTGCTCATTAAAAGGCACAGGAATATGGAAGTAAACCTCATATGTATCAGTAGTTGACATACCAATTACTTCAAGATTACCAATTGCCTTACGTAAATAGACCTTTGTTGGTGGACTTTTTTCTTCAATAATATTATCTATATTCGACTTGTATTTTTCAATATCTTCAATTACCAAACCTCGTATTTCATGACTCCTCATCTCGAACCATAACCCAGAAATCAAGAATATTCCTAATATCAATGCAAGAGAGAACCTATAAAAATATGGTTTTTTTATACTGTACAACATATCTGCTCCTTTGCTAATAATCATTAAAATCATTACTTCCAGATAGGCACTCGTTTGGCGCGCACTATCTTCACTTCGATACAATATTATAGCTTCAAACAGATATTTGTCAATTATATAAACTATCTTACTCTCCTCAACTTATGTATAATACCTCTGCAAGGTTGTAATGAACGATATGCAAGACTTGAATAAAGCAAATAAGACCTAAGTGTTATTACCCCTTGACATTCGTGTAATTCTCTTTATAATAGTACGGAGAAGAGAATGTCGTTAATGGCGAAAAAACATGACTTTTTATGTGAACTTAAACGAGACTTAAGTGTAAGGAGGCCGCTGAGTATGGTAGCTCTATCATCATCTTTCTTAGCTATACGAAATGTGCAGAAAACCTTCAATACAAATTCGATCGATTGCTTTAAGTTCTTGACATCGGCACGTATTTTTATATAATTGCCATCATGCGTCATCCAATTGAAATAATCCTTGTAGCAAAAAGAGGAAATTTCCTGCGTAATATTCGAGTGCCCCTATACGTAATTGTTGCTGTATTGGTCGGCTTCACCTTAGTTACTATTACATCACTAACGTTATTTATATTCAATGCCCAAAACTCTATTACTATCAGCGGCGCTGAACGAGAGAACGAACAACTATTAAAAACATTAGATTCCTTAAACTCTCTGCTCCAAAATAGTCAAAATAATTTTGATAACCATATTGTCCAAGACAATCGGGATAGGACGTATTGGCAGCTCGCGTGTATTCACCCTGATATTTGGTCAATGGGTATTGGCGGTAAACAATACAAACCAGCCAGTGAATACATCTCACACGAAACTCAAAACATGCTCGTACAAATTTATGAAACACTCGATGTTTTAAAAGGGCAATCATATCTCAAGAAGAATAGTATGAATGAAATACAAGGCAAGATTGAAAGCAATTTGCGCCTCTGGGCACATATCCCATCAACCAATCCTGTGCCGAATAGCAAGCTGTGCTCAGGATTTGGTTATCGGGTCGACCCGATCAAAAAAACAGTTCGAATGCACTGGGGTGTTGATCTCAGTACGCCACGCGGTACACCAATACATGCACCTGCCGATGGTGTGGTGTCTCGTACTGAATGGAGCAAAGGAGGATATGGGTGGGTTATTGATGTTGACCATGGCTACGGATTTGAGACCCGGTATGCACACTGCCATACGATGTTAGTCAAGCCTGGCGATATTGTGAAACGGGGACAAATTATTGGCACTGTTGGTTCAACAGGAAGGTCAATTGCACCCCACCTCCATTATGAAGTTCATGTGTCTGGGATTAAAGTCAATCCGTATTACTACATAAATAGCGCAACTATCATAGTTGACTAATCTCACCTTTCGTAGGTTCTCTTTCATACTAATATTTGTATCGCCACTCCTGGCAGGGAGTTTATCAGTTGTGATGGTTGGTGATGTCATGATGGGCTCTACGTATCCGAATAGCAATCTGCCTCCAGACAGCGGAAAAGAGCTTTTCTTAAACATAGATTCAATTATCAAAGACGCACACCTCTCCTTGGGTAACTTAGAAGGAACACTCCTCACTGGTGGAATATGTACCAAGAAAGTACAACAAGGTCGAACATACGCCTTTAGAACTCCTCCTAATTTTGCACAATATCTTGCAGACGCAGGTTTCGATTTTATGAATCTCGCAAATAACCACATGAACGACTTTGGTCCAGGAGGGATTGAATCTACTATAGAATCTCTTGAAGGCGTCGGCATCCAATCCGGTGGACCTCATGGGAAGATTGGTAAATTTGAAATAGATAGTATAACAATAGCCATTGTCTGTTTTGCAACTTCTCCAGGTACAAATACAATATTCCAAACAAAAGAAGCGCAAAAAATCGTCGCAGAACAAGCACGGCAATATGATATTGTGATCGTCTCTTTCCATGGAGGTAAAGAAGGCCTCGGTGCCCTGCATACAAAAGATACAATGGAATATTTCCTCGGCTCTCCGAGAGGAAACGTTGTATCGTTTTCACGAGCAGTCATTGATAGTGGTGCTGACCTTGTCTGGGGCCATGGACCACATGTTCCCAGAGCATTAGAGATATACAAGGATAGACTCATTGCCTATAGTTGTGGTAATTTTTGCACCTGGGGATTTAATATTTCTGGAGAACTCGGCTATGCGCCAATTTTACAAGTAGTTCTCGATTCTACAGGCAATTTTAAACATGGTAAGATAATCTCTGCAATACAAAACCCATTTTTAGAAATCGATATTCAATATAGTGCTGCTCAGCTCATAAAAAAACTATCGCATGAAGACTTTCCCAACTCATCGCCTCACATCACTGATGATTGGGTAATTCTTCTCAGACAAAATGTTATGGAAGAAATCAAACAACCGTAGCCCCTTAATCGCTACTATATAGCAGGGATATGTTGACTTCAAGATGAATACCGATATAATGTCATAATGACAAATATTGCAGTATTGGGTGCTACAGGATTAGTTGGCTTAGAAGTTATAAAAATCTTAGAACAAAGAAACTTCCCCGCAAAAGAGCTTTTTCTATTTGCTTCGGAAAAAAGCGAAGGCTCCAAGATCAATTTTAAAGATCAAGCATTAGAAGTTCTCTCTGATTATGAAACCTTTATTGACAAGGCAGCTATAGTATTTGGTTGTTTAGATGAAGCCCCTTCGAGAGAGGTTGTGCCACGATTTAGAGAAAAGGCAGTTGTCATTGACAATTCTAAAGCATTCCGCATGGATCCTGATGTGCCACTTGTCGTACCTGAAATAAATCCTGAAAAGATAAAAGAACATAAAGGAATTATTGCCAATCCAAACTGCTCAACCATACAGATGCTTTTGCCCCTCTTTCCACTCCACAAAGAGGCACAAATTAAACGCATCTTTGTTGCTACCTATCAATCGGTCTCTGGATATGGTCGCGACGCGGTCGACGAATTAAAATTGGAATTAGAATATTGTGCTACAGGTCAAGACATTGAAAAATTCGAAGAAAACATTTTTCCATATCCTATCGCAGATAACATCATTCCTCAGATTGGTGCCTTTAACACTGATGGTTATACGAGTGAAGAGATGAAAATGCTCAATGAAACGAGGAAAATCTTGGATGACGATTCAATCCACATAACTGCAACCTGCGTGCGTATTCCCATAGTGTGTGGTCACAGTGAAGCCGTTTCAGTAGAATTTGAGAATCCAATTTCAGTGGATGAAGCAAAAGAAATTTTACAGAATGCACCAGGAGTCAAAGTACTAGAAGAAGATGAAAACTATCCGATGCCTATTCATGTTGTTGGAAAAGATGACGTTTTTGTTGGCAGGGTGAGAAGAGATCTTGCATTTAAAAATGGATTGGCGATGTGGATTGTTGCTGATAATGTTCGTAAGGGTGCAGCACTCAATGCTGTTCAGATTGCTGAATTACTTTAGTTGCAGGAATTTGAGAAATTCCTGCAAAAAACTCAAATTTCAAGCACCAAATCTCAAACAATACTCAAATTTCAATATCAAATTTTCTCATAATTTATATACAGCTTTGTTTATTCGAAATTGTTTGTTATTCGAGATATCTGTTTTGGGACGGATGAATATATTAGTATTTGAACCGAACACGGAGGTTACTTGCTTAATTGGCTCGGTTTTATAATATCGCTTATTGTAATCTTAATTGTTGCTCGTAAGAATCTACCACTGGCGCTTTTTTGTGGAGCATTGATCCTTGGCATATTTACACTACCACTCACCACCATTTTTGATAAACTCATTTTTACACTGACTGATCTCTCTGTTATTTTTCTCGCCCTTGCTATGGGTTTGATTCCCATGATCGGCGGTTCAATGAAAGAGAGCGGACAAATGGATGATTTAGTTAATAATCTGCGTATCGGTAAAAAGGGAATCATGTCTTTATCACCAGCAATCATGGGCTTGCTTCCCATGCCTGGTGGTGCACTCCTCTCAGCCCCGATTATCGAAAGGGCAGGCGAGGGAATCGCAAATGATTTGAAGGTCGCTATCAATAATTGGTTTCGGCACCTATTTGTATTAATATACCCTCTGAGTTCTGCCCTCATCGCATCAGCAAAGATATCAAATCTGAGTGTTTATACTGCATTTCTATATCTCTTGCCGACTTTTTTTATTGCCCTGTTTCTTGGCTCTATTTTCTTGATTAGAAAGGTGCAAGGTAGTATTGATTATACAAGCCCATTTTCATTAAAGGGTTTACTTATTCCTTTAGGAATTATACTCGTAGCACCATTTCTTGATTTCACCATAAAGAAAGTCATAATGCTTCCTATTATGGAGATAGCCACCTTCATCGGAGTTTGTGCCGCATTTATAATTTCATTAATAGTAAGCAAGGTTACGTTGAATCTGAAAAATATTGCTATAAAAATGAAGCCATGGAATTTTACATTAATTATCATTGGCATGTTTGTATTCTTGAATATCTTTAAGGCTTCAAATGTTGCAGAATTAATTGCGTCCATACCGCTCTCTCCTGAGACTCTCTGTGTTATTGCAGGCTTTATTCTTGGTTTTGCTACAGGAAGGGTATTATTACCTGCTTCAATAATTTTACCTGTCTATCTCACCATGGGTACTATCACACCATTCATATTTGCACTCGTCTATTCAAGCATCTTCTTTGGCTATGTCCTCTCACCAGTGCACCCATGCGTGTGTATTACACTCGAGTATTTTAACGTTCCAATGAAAAATTTCTTTAGGTTAACGGCTCCACCAGCGTTCATTATTTTCTTTATAGCACTTTTAATTTCTATAATTTATACAAACATATTCTAAAATGAAAATAGGTCTTATAAGTGACACTCATAATAATATCGCGAATTTAGACAAAGCCATAAAAAAATTAAAAGAAATCGGTGCAGACAAGATTATACACCTCGGCGATAATTATACTGATATAGATGAAATCGGCGAAACTGAAATTTTGCGCGTACCTGGTGTCTTTAGCGAATGTTATCAGAATCCTGAAATACCGAATAGAATGGTCTGTTTTTTTTCAGGGTGGCGAGTTTTGATTTCGCACACGATATCTTCACATCCGAATGACTTAAAAAATGATATCAAGCCAGAAGAATACATCCAAGATAAAAAAATAGATCTAGTACTGTACGGTCATACTCACATACCTGATATAAAAAAAGAAGGCATGATCATCTTTATAAATCCTGGTCATCTAAAAGATGAAGACAAAAAAGAATATCCCCCAACATTTGGATTATTGGAATTTACAGATAAGGATTTAATTGTAAAAATTTTTAACTCAAAAACAGAAAAGATTTATAAACAAGAAGTTTTCACAAAGGAGGGATAATGGCAATATTATTGATACTTGTAACATTAGGTCAATTCAATAGGCTCGGTATTATTGGAGCGATGGATGAAGAAATAACATTGATGAAGGAATATATGAAAATCGAAAAGGTAGATACCATTACCCAAAGGATTTTTGCAATCGGCAAAATCGAGGAAACACCTTGCATTTGTGTAAAAGCTGGCATTGGTAAAACTAATGCCGCACTCACTGCCGAGATCTTAATGAGAGAATATAACGTAGATGCCATAATTTATTCGGGTGTTGCTGGTGGTATCAACCCTGAGCTCGGCATTGGCGATATTGTAATCTCGAGAAGGATTTTTCATCATGATTTTGGACAGATAACACCTGATGCGTTTATTGTTTTTGACACACTCGGCTTCAGTGCTGACAGTTTTTTGATTGAGATTGCCTTAGAAGCAGCCGCGAACGTCAAATTCGACTCAGTTCACACAAAAATCACTAAAGAGGGGGCACGCTACCCGCAGATCTGCCTCGGCGTAATCGCAACTGGCGATCAATTCATCTCCAGTGAAGAAAAACGACAATGGCTCGATAATGTTTTGCACACGGATTGTGTTGAAATGGAAGGTGCAGCTGTTGCCCAGGTGTGCGCAATTAATAACATACCTTTTATAATCATT
>LJNI01000006.1 GCA_001303225.1 candidate division TA06 bacterium DG_78
GGATACTCATGGTCAGTGTAATCGATAATGTGTTTTTCGGCTCGTTTGCTTCCAAAAACACTGAACACATCGAGGCCTCGTGGAAACCCGCGAATTGAATAGGCAAGGTCAGGCTGTATTCGCTCATCAGGTATGTAGACGACAGTAAACCTCTCTGGAATTTTCCGCGGGATCGTACCGACAGCTGGAGAAACGAGTTGGCCGAGAATATAGGAGTCAGGAATATACCGTTGACCCATGAACCTGAATCCCATCGTGTATTCGAGGATCTGATCCAACTGCTTGACCGATGTGAACTGATGACCTTGATACCCACCAGGATCAATGCCCGCACCACCAGTTCCAGAAAAGATTGCTGGTGGTTTCAGTTTGGCGAGCTCAAAGAGAAATTGAGCATACTGAGTCTCGTTTTCCATTTCCTGCGCAGAGAACGTACTGCCGAAAATAGTACGCATCGCATTCCGATAATCATACAGCGTGAGATCATCAGCAAATCCTGCATAAAATGCGGTTACTGCATAAATCCTGTTCCACACATCGGCAACACTCCTTCCATCAGGAAGCTTGAGCTGTCCGCAGCGAGCTGCGATGAGCGCTGCTTGGAGTGTCTGGATTTTTGCTGTTTCTCGGTCGGTCAATGCTTCTGCTGGTGGAATGATGTCACCGAATTTTTCATGACCCTTAAGCAAAAAAGTCATTCTACCATACCACATCATTCCCTTAAAATACTTTTCGAGTACTTCACTTCTGGTATAATGTCCACGTGGCTTATACTGGCTGTAGTCCTCAGGTATTTTGAATAGCGATAGTTCTCGTGCAGTGCCGTAATCTGGCACACCCCTATGGTTTTCTATCTGCTCGCACTCCCAATCTACCCATGTCTTCACATACGACGGAACGGAGAATTCTGGGTCAAGCTGCTTGAGTGCCACAGAAAAATAGGCAACATTCCTCTTCGCAGCTTCTTTTATATCTCCCTGAAACACTTTATAGTCGTCTTGTGATGCCTTGAACAGGGTACGCGTTACCGCAACAATATCTGTGTAAAAAACCTCCTCTTCAATTTCTCGCAGTGTTTCATCAAATTGGATATGAAAAAGATGGAGTGGCGTATCAGCCGTTACATAGATTGGAATATCCTGCTCTCTGAGCCTCTTATACGGTATGGTAATATCATCTATAGTACCTCCATCAATGACGACAAACCCGTTTTTCTGCAATGACGATTTGTATTCAGGTTTGGTAAGATAATGCTGAGCAACGTTTTTGAAATTGGTAACCTTGGTGAAATCCAAGGGTAATACGTATTCCGGCATATCAATAATAAAATCCTCTGCAATCGGCTGGTAATGTTTAAGAAAGCTATTGTCCAAATCGCCGATACCAACTAATGGTGACACATCAAGTTCTTTCTCGATAGAACCGGTGCAGATGACCAAATTGACAATCAGAATAAGTACCCATTTGTAAGAAAAAATTCTTGTGAAATCGTTCATGGTGACCTCCCTTTTTTCTATATGTACACACAGTGCGAACTAAAATTCCCTGAATTGTGATCATTTTACCATTGTAATGGCTGCAGGACAAAAGTCAATATGGAGGTTTACAATAAAGAAACCCCCTTTACGGGGGTTTCTTTATTGTAGTTCGCGTTCAACCTGAGTGGCTTTTTCTCCTTTCGGAGAAGTGGTAATTTCGAACTTTACCCTGTCTCCTTCGCGCAGGGAACGATAACCATCACCAACGATATCAGTATAATGAACGAATACATCGCCACTGCCGTCTTCTTTTTCGATAAAACCATAGCCCTTCTTACCATTAAACCACTTCACACTTCCGTAGCTTGGCATATACTCTCCTTTCAAGCCTCTATAGTTCGAGCATATGCGTGATGCATACAACCTCAAACCTACGAAACGCTTATATTGAATGTATGCATATTTTTACTTTTGTCAATGATTATTTATGAGAGCTCTGAAAAAGTATTCATCGCTCTCAAGATTACGGCGATAACAGAAAGATTGCGGTGATATTTCATCGATAATTATCGTTGTAATCTTATACAAATCACTGTAATCGAAGATTTTTGGTTTTTTCAGGAATCTATTTATTGACAAGAGTCGTATTCTATGTACAATGATGCATAAGGAGGAAGATATGAAAAAATCACTCTTGTTGTTGATTCTCTGTATGCTTTTCTCATTTAGCATGGCGCGGGCCGATTTCATGAAAGGCTATCTCGATGAAATGGGTGATTCTGATTACTTCTTGCTCTATACTGATAAGGATAAAATTGAGGTCGAGTTTGATTACCCATCTGGTTCATCATTCTGGGTTCTCATACTCGGTGAAACCGGAGAAAAACTCGGCTATTTTGACCTTACCGAAGGCGAAATCATCAAGCTTACTGGTGGTGGTTATTTTACCGTTGTCATTATCTCCCATCAGGGAGATGGTAAATGGACAGCCTATTGGTGAGCTGCTGTCTCACGTTTACATAACAGAAAATTTATTTTCAAGACTCTCTACAGAGAGCTTTTTCCGGACATAACATTTATTCAGCACTTCTGTTCAATTCTTTATTCACCAACATGGCATCGTGGATAACTGTTGTGGCTGGAAAGATTATTTGTTTACAACGATAACCTTACTGCAGAAGGTTTGATGCTCCTGCTCGCAGATGACAAAATAGATACCTGGAACGAGGTGAGTAACTGAACCTCGGCTAACAGCAATAAGCCGACCAGTAATGTCAAGGATTCTTATATCGTAGTTACTATTGACTACAAAAGTACCGTTATTAGGATTCGGTAGAATGCTAAAGGGTGATGACTGCACAGTAGATTTTTTCTCTGCAATGCCTGTATTGCTCACCGTGACAAGCATGCTATCTCT
Source organism: candidate division TA06 bacterium DG_78 (assembly GCA_001303225.1). Taxonomy (GTDB): domain Bacteria; phylum Hydrothermota; class Tepidihabitantia; order SM23-42; family SM23-42; genus DG-78. The sequence continues at coordinate 2,896 of LJNI01000006.1, forward strand.
TGTCGCGTTGTTTGCTGCATCATAGGCTATGATAACGACCCAGTAGTCTCCATCAGGAAAATCAGTCGTTATCCATGCGTATGCAGCGTCTGAGGCTTCGACGACACTGTCACCATCAGTATTTGTTATGATAAAGTAGTACTCGCGAGACCCATAGTCACCTTCAGTATCGCACGTGGCATCGTCTTTGTAGACGACACCAACATTATCTGTCCAATGTAGGACACCAGCGAAAACAAAAGAGAGTGTCGTTGGAAGGTTCTGTTGTCCATGGATTTCATACTCGATCTTATAGGGAATGAGTTTCTCCCATACTGGGTTATAGAGGGGCAGACCGACATCATCATAGATCTTAGCAATGATATCCACGTTACCGCTCAGATTATCTGGTGACAGGTACATGCTCGTATTATTCTGACAAAACGCAAATTTATTACCTCCATAAGCATTTTCAAATACTGGCTTGGTTGTGTCATCATACGGCGTGATAATATTAAGTGGATTCTCAATAAATGCCCAATCACCAAATTGCCATACTGCGCCCGCATCTTTAATACGGGCAAAGTGTAAATGATCGAACCCTGTCACTGGCCATTCAACAAGGTATCCAATGAGTTCTGCTTCAGCAACAGTATCGCCAACATTTTTATGGTACAGATCAGCATCGATGTGCGCGTAGAGCCATGCTTCGACTGAATCAGTTGTTTCATAGTCCGCAATTGCGAGACGCCAGTGCCACTCTCCTGCTGTTGTGAGCCACGCCTTCACGACACCAGAATCAACGGCATAGACCGGCTTTCCAATCGTGATTCCCATGACATCAATACCAGGATGGAGATACGAATAGCCATCGTACTGCTGGTACTCACCCCAATTATTACCGAGCGCGTGGAGCGTATCCATGGGCGCGAGCGGCCAACCAGTGGCGATAAGAAAAATAAGAAGCATTACTTACCTTCTCTCACCAGTTTCGGAATCGAAAACCTCGGTGCCTGATGGTAATTCTACGATAATAGATTTTTGATCATCTGAGAATGAGAGATTTCTAATGTATGGTGTTGATAATTGCTTTATAAATTTTTGCTTACCATCTTCATACACAAACAGCGTATCAGTGGAAATTATTGCAATAATCTTTCCCTTATCTGTACTGGCGAATAATCTGCCAGGAGTGAATGTATAGATGAGCTCTCCACCACTCGAATAGGCAAAGAGACCATCTCTATCTGAGGCAAAAAACAGTTCATGATCAGGTGAAAATCCAAAAGCATTAGCACAATTGAGATCTTTTAAAAGTGTCTCTTCACCATTGTGATTATAAAAGTAGAGCTGTTTTTCATTGAGTGCATAGACAACACCCGTATTACCTATATAAAAGGTATGTGTTACTGGTTTACTCTTTGTATACAATAGTTCATTGCTATCGCCGTAGAGTGTAAAACTTTCGACAGAGAGTTCAGCGCCTCCACCGTATTCTACTATGGCATGAAATAATCCATTGTCAGAACTCGCGGTCGAGGTAAATAATACTATAATACTCGCTGTTATTACTATCATAGCGCTTAATTGTACACACCTTCAGGAAGAAGTCAATTGAGAATCACCGTATCTTTGTCATTTTTTGTTCGTATTGCATTGAGAACCCTATCTATTGGTTCGATACACCGAGCAAGAATATCGCAATGGAACAAGACTGTTTCGACAAATCTACTCTCGCGCAGTATATTCACCCATTGTCGAGGTGTATACGGTAATTCATAATAGAGGGCATATTCATGCTCGCTGATTATTGGGAAATCGAGGGATGTTTGTATTTCTTTTGTATAGTTGCTGAACAGACGCTGGAATTCTTCTTTGTTCTGCCTGTTTGTACCTCGTTTCTGTATCCAGACATACGCAATTGGCCTCTCGATTGTTGTACCCAAGAGGTTATCTAATGAGAGATTGTCGATACCAATCTGAATAGTATCGTGCTGATCATCTCCGAAATACCATGTTTTTTTCCAGAAAAAGAGGGCATCGCTTTGATACACTGGCGGTACGAACTCTTCTGTCCACCACGTGCTATGTTGCAACCCAATTTTGATAATGTCAAAGAGTCTATTGATTTTCTTTTGAAGCATTTCAGTGCCCTCTTTTACCTTTATCACCTCTATCCAGTTGCTCAACAAGAATTCTTCTGTTGATGTTACTGTACTCATCATAGTCTACCTCCTCTCTTTAATTAGTGCTCAATGATACTATCTGATGAGAGTACCTTCATATAGATATACTACTATTATGCTATTTTATTCCAGCACTCATATTGACTTTTGTGGAAACCCTTGGTATACTATATTTAATATGGACAAATTTACCCTCATCATAGGAATCATAGGTGTTCTCGTACTTGTTGCTGCTGTATCCCTTATTATATCTGCATTCGTGAACACGATACGAGGGAAGAAGAAATTTAAAAATTTCCTCACATCATTCGTTTTGTTTTTAATACTTTTTGGCTTTGCTACTTCTTTCATATATTTAGCGCTCTTTCTTCAAACATTCTCCCGTTACACACATGAGCAGAGGATTGGGTGGATATTCGCAGATGGCTCAGATACGAGGATAGCCATGACGTTTTACGACGAAACAAAAAACAGTACTTACTATTTCAATCTCTCTGGTAATCAATGGATGGTAGAGGGATATTTCTTACGGTGGAGCACATTTTTAAGATGGGCAGGAGCTGAATCGTACTACCGGGTGACGAGATTCACGGGAAGGTGGGAAGGCAAACAGGAGACACTATCAACGTATGAAGTTCATGTGACAGAAAAATTATGGAAATTCCTGCTTACGTATGGAGAACAACTACCGTTTATCGACGCAGCGTACGGTATAGGAGTATTCCAGTATCCACAACAGGATACGTTTTACCTCTACATAAACGGCACAGGTTTTGTTCTAAAAAAACATTAAATACTACTCTTTGATTGTCATGAGATTTTCGATGCCATCGATGATCTCACCATACGGGTTATATACAGTTAGTGAAATTTTCTGTTCATCTGCCGTAAAGATGAGGATATGATCTTGTGAGCTGAAGAGATAGTGCTCCGTATCATTTTGTATTTTCCAGTGCCTGTTCCATGGTGTTTCTACTTCGGCATAGTAGGGTGCACCTGCATCACCAGCTGAAAAATACCAGGTTGGGTATTGTAGATCTGATAGGTTTGAATATGTTTCTCCGGTGTCACCGAGCTTACCATTACTGTTCGTATCATCTGTTTTTGGAACACCGATCGGAACCGTATTATTGATCATAATCTTACTATAAGAATGTTCATCAGCTCCCAACACTGCAGCGACTTTTTTGCAGTGTGACACTGCCCGCACCAAATCATTCCTGATGTCGATAATTCCTTTATTCTCCGCAACTAATGTTCTTTTTTCCATAATATACGTATATGCACGGATATTGTTATTGCCATCATACCACATCGCATCGTCATAATGTACACTATTCGGGAATACTGGTTCCTGGGCAAACAGAACAATATATTTGATAGTGGGATTCTTTTCAGCCTTTTCTAATTCCTGTATTATCCATGATAGTTGATCATCCATAATATACCCTTCAGGAGCACCGCCGAATTTCCCAGATTGGTACGATACCCAATAGTTATTATTGAAGGCAATTACTTTCACTGGACCGTACTGGAATGAATACACATTTTCGGTATAGGTTGGTCTCCGCTTATCACTGACACGTGGTCCATTACGAGGGTGTACGAATTCCTGAGCGAATACTGCTTCAGCACTTTCGGTCTCATATGGCCATCGATCGAGCGATATTCCGTAAGGTGTCCCATCATCAAAAACTCTGAGTAGTGCTTCGTGATTTCCCATGCCAGTATATACAGGTCGCATGTGCCAGAATCCAGCGAGCGTTTGTTTCCAGAAGTAGAGTTGATTGATAAAATCATCTTTTATTGTTGTATATCCATTGATCAAATCGCCACCAACCAGGAAAAAATCCGTTCCCTTTAGATAGATAAGATTAGCAATTTTGTCTAATATTGTACGGTTAATACCCATAAAAGTCCGTCCGATTCCACCATGGCCTTCGCGGGTGTCACCAACGTAGGCAAAACAAATTTTCCCTTTACCTGGGAGGGGCGCTGATTTGAAGGTGTAGGATTTTGTTTTATTTTCTCCTATTTGCACACAGTACTCATAGTGTTTGTCAGGATGTAGCCCTGTTATTGATATTTCATGTTTCGTGGTTGGTTGTTTTTCAACAAATACAGCTTTATCATTGAGGACGACCCGTGCTATAACAGCCACGTCTGTTTGAAAACTTATGACGATTACTTGAGGATCATCACTCGTAACCATATTGACAAATGGTCCCTCGATAATCGACGGCGTTCTTATATACATGGTATCTTCTTTCTTAAAGGAAACATACGTATCATAAATTCCAAGGTTTCTATCGCACGTATCAGTTTCACAATAGAGTTCAAGACGAGCAATAACTGTGCCTCTATCTATCCATTCCTCACTATTGAGACCTGGTTGTAGGAGGTAGTCGATGAGTAGTGCTCCTTTACCATTTTCTATTTTAGAGCCGAGTCTGAATCTGTGATATGCATATTGTACTTCGTGTGATTCAAAAGGGTAGGGACCACTGTATATAAATCCATAGACACGAGATGGATCAATTTCTGAACCATCGAGCAGGTTCGTGATGCCTGTCATGTCGAAGATCAAACCATCAGCCGAACCGGTTTTCATGCAGGAATGAATCTGCTCTATACTTAATAAATTGCGCACACCAGAATATTGCATCTCTGGATAGGACTCGTTTCGGGGGTCTTTTACCGGCAAATTGGTTTGTGCAAAGCTAAATCCGGTAAGAATGTAGAAAACTATGGATAATAATTTTTTCATCATTTCCTCCTTACGGTACTGTCACTACTCATTGTTTACCTATTTCCCCATCTGTTAAGTATTTCATTTACTTCTCGGTTGGAAACATCATACCAGTTTCTATACGCCTGGGCAACTGCCCGGAACATGAACGGGGTTTCTAGTACGACTATTTCGTCAACGAGTTTAGCTACTTCTTGCTTATTACGTTTACCAGTTACTGGTACAGCGACAACTATTTTTTTCACCTTTCTCTTTTTGCACAGTGTAATACATGCGCGCATTGTCGAACCCGCAGCAATACCATCATCGACTAAAATAACAATCCTATTCTCTATATGTGGTAGTGGCATATTTTTCCGAAGGACTTCAATTCTCCGCTTTATTTCTTGCAGTTGTTCTTTAATAATTTTATCGATTGTCTTTTGATCAACCCAGTGAGTGGCGTCGTCAGATAGAAATATGCTTCCATCTTCTGCGATTGCCCCAAATCCTGCTTCTGGTAAATCTGGGAATGGTAATTTTCGTGCGATGAGTATGGAGAGTTCAGCATTGAGATAGGTTGCTACTTCAAATCCTACTTCGACACCACCTCTGGGAATGGCAAGTACAAGGACATTCTTATTTTTATATTTAATCAATGTCCTGCCGAGCTTTTTGCCTGCATCTTCTCTATCCAAAAACATAGTAGTAGCTACCTCATGATCGTATGACCGGATTATTCTAATCTTTCCTGATTGTTTTGTCAATAATGAGATTTCTGAAAAAATCAGAAATCTAAGATTACAATGATAATAATTTTGAGAGCGATGAATACTTTTTCATATCTCACAATACTCTCTTGACAATATACATCTATTTTATAGAATCGTCTGCGGAGTAAGGAGGTAGATGATGGACAAATGGCGTTGCACTGTTTGCGATTATATCTACGACCCAAGCGAAGGTGATTCTGAAAATGGTATCTCACCAGGGACATTATTTGAGGACCTTCCAGAAGATTGGGTCTGTCCAGTTTGTGGTATAGGCAAGGAACTATTTGAGCCCTATACTGGGGAAATTGAGGAATAAGCTTTACCAAAGAATAATTCTTATACAATCGATGACATGAGACTTGGAGCAACAAATCATCGTTACTGCTGGCACACAAGCCAGAGCTGCGATAGTAGCCCACAAATATCTTTTTAATTATTAAACTATGACCTAGATGCCACCATCATATATTTGGAAGTGAGTTTATATATCACTGTTAGTTAATCGTATTGGAATTTCAATAAATTAAAATCCCAACAGAACCCAGCACCTATTTTATAGAATACTTTTCTACATTCCGTATGTTTCTTTTGGTAGCGGTGAAGCAATTAAAAGTGTCTGTAGACTATTAAGAATAGGTGCTGAGTGCTTATCTGGTAATTACTGCCTTGTCACATACCTTAGTACTACCATCGTTGAATTCGACAAGGTAAATACCATTTGGTAGTTTTCTGCCACCATTATCTGAGCCATCCCATATTACAAGCGTAGGGCGTAAAGCGTTTGGCGTAAGGCGTGTAAAGTCTTTAACTAAACGACCAGTCACGTCATAAATTTTCAAGCTACTGACTGATGCAACTCCAGGCAGGAAAGATACAGAGTATTCGGTGCTCAGCGCGATCTGTGTTTTTAAAGAGAATGGATTAGGAGAAATCAAAAGACTGACACCCGGCAATGTAGGTTGTTTGGTATCGTCTTCTGCGATCATGGCAGCAGTATTATGAAAAAGATAATTACCAATATCACTCATCCAGTTTGTTACACCGAGGTCTGGGTACGGACTGTAGGTATATTTAATCTCGATATTGTCAGAACCAGTGCTCGGTGCATCCTTAAATGATATCCATCCAGTTAAAGGGTCGTACGCGAAGTCTGCTGGTGGTACGAGCGTATCGTTTACCAAAACTTCATGGAACGTTTGAATGGGATGGTGGTCAAAGTAAAATAACTTCATTGCTCCATCACCACTTTTATAGTCGCTGACCGCAACGAGTGCACAATTTCTCACGTCACCCCACATCACAGTTTCGCAGACTAAATTGCCTCCACCATTCCACGACCAGGTCGGGATAGTGTCGAGAGTTCCTGCGTTATTTTCAAAAACTACAACTGGTTCCCACCATCCACCAGCAGCAAGATCGATCCAACCGTCATTATTTACATCACCCCATTCAACGCATGAACAGAAATTTGTAGATTTTAACATCATAAAGGCAGGTGGTGTTTGGAGAACACCAGATTGGTTGGTATAGACTTCGATACGGCTTGAATCACTTGGTGGTAATTGTCCATTACAAGCAATTGCCACATCCTTAAAACCATCGTTGTTATAATCTCCTACTGCTATTCGTAGAATCCATCCTGGTTCGCTCGTTGACCAAGAGGCACTATCTTCTAGTGCACCACCGATGTTTTTAAAAAGCGCAATTTTATGGCGGTAACCGACAATTAAATCAAGGTAGCCATCGTTATCTATATCGATCCAACGACATGCATTACCCGGTGAAGAATCGACTGATGTCCAAGAGGGTGTTGTTTCCATCACACCGCTATTATTTTTATAAACGCGTGTCGGCGACTGAAATGCAGAGTACGCATCTCCTGCTGCGACTGCGAGGTCGAGGTCACCATCAAGATCTACATCACCGAATGCACAGTCAAAAGAGTTGTATACATCTGATGATGTCCACCAGGCAGTTGTGTTAAGTCCATTTCCTTCATTTCTATAGATACTCGTTGGCCCGACATTTGGACTGCCAAAACCCAGAAATGCAACAGCCATGTCTGGGAAGCTATCATTATCGACATCTCCGACATAAATATGCGAAAAATATCCGCTCTCATCAGAGCGCCACGATGCCGTAGTTTCGAGTGAACCATTTTGGTTGATATAGACGGCATTTTTGTTAGATGCCATGTCATTGCCATTACCAGTACAATAATCAATCCAGCCATCCATGGTTACATCGTAGAGTGCACCACCAGTTGAATAATCATTATCAATTGATGTCCAGGATGGTGTATCAGATAATGGTACGCCTGCAAAAGAGAGGCCTATAAAACATATACTCACTACAACTATTATTTTCATGATAAAATTGTGGATAATAGTAAGACTTAATGTATTGAATCGAATATGATAGGAGAGGTGTTCCACAGAATACGTTATAATCTAAACATCAGCAGCTTGACCGATCGCAATGTGGCGCGTTGAATCTGCAATAACATACACCTTCTCATTGTTGCTCAGTGGATCAACTGGCATGATATAAAATCCTCTGAAATTTTTACCATAATCAAAACTGGTACCCCTGATGATTTCTCCATCGGTAAACTCGGCCTTGATCTTTATGCCTCGACGATTACGACTATCGACATCACTAAAGTGTTTCTTTTCAACATAGTCCTTGTTGCCCTCGAGTGTTTTGACGAAGAAGAGTGCTTTTAGATCATTGGTTCTCACCTCATACGTATTTTCTTTACCTCTTCCATATGTTGACCTGAGATGAAATGTTTCTTGTGCTGGAATAAAATCATCAGTATATCCTTTCAGTAATTTACCGCTCTTAAAATGGGCAACAATACAGTGCTTTGTATGTGATATATTCATCGTTTTTTTATTATACATCTATTTTTATACGTGTCAATCTGTGGAATAGTGTTTCAATACATACTTTGTGATAGTGTGTGAGATGACATGTTGATACGTTGAAATATGAACCGTGCGATTAGTCTTTTATTCACCTGTAGATTCATTGAAGAGATAATCGGTCATATCGATCAAGAAGAATTTATCGAGTAATTTTACAATGCGCTCTGGTTCAGCAACTAACGGCACAATTTCTTTTTCGGTAAACTTCTTGAACTTATTAATCATTTCATGGTTAGTTGGATCACCAATGGCGACGTGGAGTTTGTCCTTTATTTCATAGAGTGGAATGACTCTATTTTTATAGAGGAATTCTTCAGGAAACGATTTGATGAGATCTTCATCGAGCATTTCTGGCTTAAGCTCTACAAATGGCATTGCTGCTTGCTCGCTGAGCATCCGAATCAAAACATCAGAATTTACATACCCTAATTCCATCAGTATTTCTCCAAGTCTCTTTTTCTTAGTTTTCTGAAGTTCGAGTGCCTCATTAACCTGATCCTCGACGATAATGCCACTCTGTACGAGCAGTTCACCAATTCTCTTTGCCATAGGCTAACTCTAACCAAAAAATTTCAATTGTCAAGACAGAAAAAAAGTATTCATTACTCTCAAGATCACCCCATAAGTTTAACAATTTACGAGGAAAGATTACAGTGATATTCCGATGAATTACGAGCTCTTGACCTCTTTTCCTGTCCAGCAATAGGTACATAAATTATCAACTCCCAATTCTGTTGCAGCACTCATATCTTCTAACTGTTGATATTTTAACGATGTTACATTCAAATCCTTTTCCATGACTCGTATCATCTTTTTATATTGTGCTGACCCATGGTCGAGATAGGGTTCAACATTCTGGATGTGTTTTCCGTGCATCTGTTTGAGTATTCTTCGTGCAAATAATTCATCGAATCTCCTCGTGGAAAACAGAAACTTACATGGAAACATGAGCGCGGGACACGCTGGCCTCACGTGAACCTCTTTTGCACCAGCATTCCACAATTTCACGAGCAGATAATTCTTGAGTTGCGTTCCGCGGACGATGGAATCTTCAGTAATTACCATTCTTTGTTCTCTAATGAGAACGTCAGCGGTTATCTGTTTCATGAGTGCGATGAGATCTCTTACCTTCTGTGATGGTGGTACGTAACTCCGTGCCCAGCCAGGCGTATATTTTAAGAGCGGTATTTTTACTGGTATTCCTGATTCGTGTGAATAACCATGAGCATAGGCGGTTCCTGAGTCTGCTACGCCAGCAACGAAATCGACTTTCACGGTGTCCTTTCTTGCAATAATTCTTCCAGAATCTTCTCTAAATGCCTCGACATTTTTTCCTTCATATTCCGACGCGGGAAAACCCGTGTAGACGAATAGGAAAGTACACAATTGCATAATAGTACCAGGTTTCTTAACCTGCGTGACTTTATTCTCATGCAGCTGAATGATTTCTCCGGGCCCGAGGAATCTTATAGTTTTAAAGCCGAGATTTTTGTAGGCGCATGTTTCCGATGCTACAATGTAGGCACCGTTTTTTTTAGCTAATGCTAATGGCGTCCTTCCATACTTATCACGTGCTGCATAAATTCCCTCTTTACCAAGCAGCAACAATGACATAGAACCATCGATTTGTGTATGCATATATTCTATGCCATCCACAATAGTATTCCCCCTATTGATTAATTTGGCTACTAATTCTATTTGATTTACCCTACCATTCGGCATCTCGGAAAAAACTACGCCTTCAACAATCAGTGCCTTAGCGAGTCTGTTCTGGTTATTTATATAACCAGCGCCGCAGATAGCATACTCTCCAAATTTTAGCCGCATGATAAGTGGCTGTGTATCTCTATCACTTATGACGCCAATACCAGCATTGCCTTGCATGTTGATGTAATCAATGTCTTCTGAAAATCTCGACTTAAATTGTGCTCTTCCCATATTGTGAATTTTCTTGTCTATCTTTTTACCATCTGATATTGAAATACCTCCGTATGAAGTTCCGAGGTGAGTGTGATAATCTGTAGCATAGAATAAATCATCTTTGCAATCTTTTTTTGATAAAACACCAACAATACCACTCATGCTTTATGCCCCTTCCACTGTTTCTTGTTCTGCTTTGAACATTAAGGTACCGATTCCTTCGATGCCTGCTTCGATACTATCGCCATGTTGTATCGGCCCAACACCTTCGGGCGTGCCAGTTGCAATGACATCCAGAGGTTCGAGCGTCATGATCTTCGATATGTAGGAGATCAATTCTTTTACTGGGAAGATCATATTTCTCGTATTACTGTGCTGTCTGAATTCACCGTTTATTTTCAACCATATATCGAGATTACTGATATCGATATCGCGCGCAGGTACTATTTTTGGTCCAATAGGAGCAAAGGTATCGAACCCCTTAGCTACTGTCCATGGCAATCCTGTTTTGATTGCCTTCGCCTGGATATCCCGTGCTGTAATATCAACAATAATCGTGTAACCAAGAATATTTTTCAGCGCCTCGTGTGGAGATACTTTGCAACATCTATTTTTTATAACAACAGCGAGTTCCACCTCATAATCTACACGATTTGACATTTTTGGTAAAATTACCACTCCATTATTACTGATCATCGCAGACGGTGGTTTGAGGAAAATGTTCGGGTTTTCTGATACTGATTGACCCATCTCGTCAGCGTGGGCTCGATAATTACGTGCAACGGCAATGATTTTCGTAGCCTTGAGTTCAACTTTCTTGCCGTTAAAATCCAAGGTTACTGTATTCATTTAGGACAAGAGCGAATATATTCAGTAAAAAAGCTAGATTCCCGTTTTTCTATTGAGAACACGGGAATCCTTATGTAAAATAAAAACATGTAGAAAGTAAAAGACGGTTTATGCTTCAGCTAAGGTTCCAATTGCGATATCGAGTGGCGATTCAGCAAGTACATAAACCAGGTCATTATTGCACCGTGCGTCAATGGGCCTCAGATAAAATCCTGTAAAGATATGACGATAATCAGGCGTTGTTCCTCTGATTACCTCGCCATCATGGAATACCAGCTTCACCTTCAATCCGTGGAGATGAGACGCATCGCTCTTTTGAAATTTGTTTTTTTCATTGTATTCTTTATTTCCCTCGAATGTTTTGACAAAGAAAAGTGCTTTGAGTGACTGCATATCAATTTCAGTGACGTCATCTTCGTTATGTGCTGAGATGATGGTAAATATTTTATTTGGAGGAGCGAAATCTTTGGTATAGCCTTTCGCAAGGCTTCCGTCTTTAAAATGGGCAACAACCTTCTTCCTTCCATATTGCATATCGTCAAATGTTCCGTCAAACATCTCCTCAAACATGCTAGCTTCCTCCTTTTGTAATATTATTCATATTTTCAGTATTGTCAAGCGCCGCAAAAGCTGAAAAGACACCGCAACAAAAAATCTTTCATCTGAAACTATTTGGACCTAACTAATCCTGATTCTTTTATTGAAGAACCAGAATATAACTTAACGTAGTAAAGTATAATCAGAATAGTGAGGTTGTCAATTGCGTATTTATTACGAAAAAACGATACATTTGTGTTTATTTATCAGCTTCAGTACCGACTGCAATATCGACCAGAGAACTCGATACGACATAAATCATTTCATTATTGCTCTTGGGATCAACCGGTATAAGAAAGAAACCTCTGTAATGCTTGCTGTAGTCAAAACTCATTCCTCTGATAATTTCACCATCAAAGAATTTGATCTTGATCTTCAAACCTCGGAGACCAAAGGCATCAAAATCATCAAATGTTTTCCTTTCGACATAATCGTTATTTCCCTTAAATGTTTTTACAAAAAAGAGTGCTTTAAGATCAACAGTATTTACCTCACTGACACTTTCCCGTTCATATGCTGATGCTACGGTAAATGTTTCTCGCTGTGGTATAAAGTCTTGGGTGTATCCTTTGAGCAAATTCCCATCTTTAAAGTGGGCAACAATACGATTACGTTCATATCGTAGTTCAGTTAACATGATACTCTACTCCTCTATCAATAGTAGCAATATTCTCATCGATGTCAAGTAAAAGTGTACACTCACATAAAGTCGAGATACCCGATCATGAGTGCGAGACATGTCGTGTATACTATTTGCAGCGCATCACTTCGACTGCTCTCTTTATTGCCCAGATGTGTTCAGGCGTTGTGCCACAGCAACCGCCGATGATTGACACGCCTAGAGAAACGAGTCTTTTTGCCCTCTCAGCCATAAACCTTGGTGTTTCAGGATAAATTGCTCTGGTGCCCTTCATTTCTGGCATACCGGCATTAGACTGAATAATGATGGGGAGTCTGCTCTTTTGTTTGAATTCCTCGGCTATCATAATCATATTCTCTATGCCATTACCACAGTTTGAACCGATGATATCAGCTCCTGCTTGTTCAAGCTTTATTGCAGCCGTTGCTATGTCTGTTCCCATTATTGTGTAGAAACCTTTAGGTGTTGGATCAAATGTCATGGTTACGATGACAGGTATTGATGGTGCAGCAGTCTTTGCTGCTTTCAACGCAATTATTGCTTCAGTCAGATCGGTCATTGTCTCTATACATATAATATCAACACCTTCGTCGTTGATGATTCGTATCTGCTCAACAAAACTGTTGTACACATCTTCCTGTTCAACATCACCGTACGGTTTGAGCAATCTTCCACATGGGCCGCACGATGCAGATACGTAAGCCTGTTCTCCGATTACCTTTTTTACTGCACGGATAGCAACCCTGTTTATTTGCTCGATTTTACCCTCCATTGAATAGAGTGATAACTTCACTGGAGAAGCACCAAAGGTATTGGTCTGAATGATATCGGCTCCTGCTTCAAGGTAGAGTCTGGCAATTTCTTCAAGAACTTCAGGGTGCGTGAGGTTGAACGATTCTGGGGGTTCGCCAGGGTTCAGTCCGCGTTCCATGAGCATCGTTCCCATGGCTCCATCTGCAATGAGTATCTCACCACTCTTCAATCGCCGAAGCAGTTTTTGCATTCTATCTTTGGTGGACAAGTTTTTTAATACACTCTACTGCCTTGATACTGTCATACCCGTATGCATCTGCGTCAATCTCTCGAGCAAATTCTTCTGATACTGACGCACCACCTACTATTGTCCTTATGCTGTTGTTGAGACTCTTTTCTTTGAGCAGATCAACGACCTTCTTCATCACTGGCATTGTTGTGGTGAGCAGGGCAGACATGCCAATTACCGTTGCATTCTCTTGTCGGGCAGTTTCTACAAATTTTTCTGGTGCCACATTATTGCCGAGGTCGATAATTTCAAAACCAGCACCTCTCAGCATAATGCCGACGAGATTTTTGCCTATGTCGTGTAAGTCGCCCTGAACTGAACCAATAACCACTTTTCCCATAGTTGGTATTTTCCCCTTGATAAACAGTGGTTTGAGAATGTCCATTCCTGCATACATTGCTTTTGCTGCAAGGAGAACGTCTGGCAGGAAAATTTCATGGATCTTATATTTTTCACCGATAATGTTCATACCATGTATGAGTCCATTGTTGAGTATATCTTTTGGTGCACATTTTTTTTCTATTGCCTGCCTTGTGAATGCAGATACCTTCTCTTCATTACCTCGTTGTAAATATAGTGAAATTTCAGTTAGCACATCCACCGTGGTACTCCTTTCATTTCAATCGTCCCTGTTACTCGTGCGTGTTTGAGCGAATTGTTTTATTCGGGTATGACAAGAGCGTGTTGTGCACTGTGTACAGAACGGATATGAATCTTTGAACATATGAATTTTTTTGTTTCCAGCAACTAATACACCTGATACTGATTTTAACGGCTTCATGAGGTAACTATCGAGTAACGTAATACCGATATCTTCTGGATGGAGGAATGTAAAGAGTTTTTTCTGGCCACTGATATGCCACCCACAGTAACCCGGACTATATCGTACGATCGTGGTAGCAGGCGTACTTTCTCCTTTTTGAGTGAGCAGATTAAAAAAAAGCTTTTCGATACTGTCGGCTGCCTTTTCAACACCGAGTGAAGCAGTGGCATCCAGCATGCTTGCCAGAGCGAATTCATGTGTCTTAAAGAGTTCAGTTATTTTTCGACTCACCTCTTCACCAACAGTTAACGCAAAGAGGGCTAAATGGTCAGCTTTTCTAAAAATTATATCCAGTGGCGTCTCTTTCTCATTCAGTGCTTCGCCATAGTAGATGTTCTCAAATTCTGGTTTTGAAATACCTATCATGATTCCAGCAGGTCGAGCCTGTTCACGAAAAAATTCTACTGCTCCGTTAAAGAGTGTTACCACTTTTTTAGAAGGTTTCTTGTCAGAAGGAATACCCTGCATTTCTAAGACATCACGCCTCTTTGGCGTCACATCACCTGTGGCAATTTTAATAATTTTTTTCATGAATTTACAGAAGACAAGTGCTCCATACCGTATTTCCGTGCTTCTTTTGTCATCAGTTTCGTTAATTCTTTTTTTACGCTCTCTGAAAGTCGTGAGGGCACATAATTTTGCAACAATTTTTCTACTTCTCGGTGTGCCCTCTCGAGAAGCGTCAGACCTCCTTCTTCGTGCCACCTCGTCCTATTCGCACGGTCAATGACCGGACCAGGAAGATACAGTTCTTCTCTCAGATATTTTTGGGTGTGTGTTGATATGAGTAGGTGTTTTTCCCTTACGAGTTCTTCGAATCGTGGTAGAGCAGGAAAATCTTCTTTTGGTTCGATGCCCTTCACAAGACGAAGAACCATGCCACAGATTTCATTGTCGAGGACGAGTTTTTCAAGACTCTGACAGCTTTCAAAATCGAGCATACCAGGTCCTGATATATTGTTTATTCCTGAAAGGGCAGCCAAGGTTGCTCCCATTGAGGACTCGAGTCCTGCTTGCGCATCAAGCTGTTTCGAATCGCTGAGTGATATATATGCCTGAGTCGGCACACCAAGATGCTTTCCGATTTCGTTATAGGCACAATCAATCATCTGCGTTGCTGCATCGCCCATCGGCGTTGTTTCATATCGGACATCAAACACAGCAGGAGAACCACCATAGAGTACTGGTGTACCTGGATGGGTCAGCTGACTTATGACAATACCACTCAATGTCTCAGCAGTATGCTGGACTAATGTTCCAACGAGGGTGACCGGTGCCATAAATCCAGACAATGGCATAGAAATAAATTCTACAGGGATTGCGTATCGGGCACAGTCAATGAGATTTTGGGAAGTAACATCGCTCCATTTAAGAGGCGATGTTGGGCAGCAGGAGAAAATTGTGAGTGGCTTTGTGGCAAGTTCCTCTTCTGTACCACGAATAGCAAGCTGGAGGTCTCTCATAATAGTGAATGCCTCGATTGTAAATGCTCCAGTGACAACAGGTTTTGCACAATAGATGAGACTGAGATAGAGCCGATAGCTATCTGAAATCTTTTCATGAACATCAGCAGGAATAAAGGCTGTGCTTTGCGAAGCAATATTATTAAGCTGACTGGTAATTTTTGCGTATTTGATATAATCAGCGGTCTGTGGTTTACGTATTTTCTTTGTGGCATAATCGAGGATATTCAATGCGGCAGAACCAGGTGTAAAGTAGACATTATAATTTGAAAAGTCGTGAGTTTCATTGCTATGGACATCATAGAGTTTGAAAGATCGGGGGACTGTTTCTAATGCCTTGTCTATGATTGTATCAGTTAGTAAAACACGTTCTCCACCCCTATCTACATGTGCTCCGTAATCATGGAGCAGAGAGAGAATATTTTTATTATGAATCTCAACCCCAAGTTTGCACAGGATATCCCGTGCTTCTGTAATTATTTGCTTGATGAGCGTATCACTCAAAAATCTCACAACTGGTCGCATGATTTATCGTGCCACTTTCAATTTAAGCATTACTTTAACAGTGTTTAATTAATTGAGGATTTTTTTCATAATCTTTGGTTATCTTCAGAGGAACAATTTCCCGAATCAGGTTGATACGGAGGAGACGGTAGTCTACTAGATATGTATTTCGGTGCATACGCTTATTCTATCGGGTGCCAGGTAAAAGTCAACATACTCAGCCGAGGTTTTGTTTTACGGAAACCTCAATTGTAAGACAAATGATTCCCATTTTTCCTTGAACCTATCCATATCCTCTTCACCTACAATCTTCTGGAGTGTTTTATAGCCAGTCGGGTCTTCTTTTCGATTTTCATAAAATCGATGGTAAAATTTTACCAGTAATCCGTGCTCCTGGAGATAGTAACAGAGATAGCGAGCCTGTGCGTAATTCGTGCCTCTGTCCTGCGTGTAAAAAGTATGTTCATCACATGATGTAAGAGCTTCAAAAGAAGGCACCATATCGTTCGTAATTGCTTCCTGTAATCCACTCAGCCGCCAATTAGTGTATCCATATATGTGACCATCCTTTTCTCCACACTGTTCATACAGTGATGCAAGTCCCTCATTAAACCAGGTAGGGCAATCAGCGAAATTTGCCCGTATGAAGGGATGAACAATTTCATGGACGAGCGTACCTCCTCCTGTGCTAATGTTCATAACTAGAGCAGTGTGCTCTTCTGAAAAATAACCGAATGGAGTCGTCGGCTCGTCGCCAAAAATCTCCAGTGCATGCTCAGTATAACTTTCTTCATCTTTGAATAGCCATATATCGATGATATCTAAAGGATCTTTTTCAAAGTAATCTTGTTTGAGCATATCAACTGACCACTGAATAGTCTTCTCAGCGCGGAGCTTGACCATATCTGGTTGTTCATCTCCAATAACGACAAATGGCTTTTGTAAGATTATTGTGAATCCTGGGGGAATCTTTTCTTTGAGTTTCTTTACGTGCTGTTCATAGTCTCCATCAGTGAACCTTTTTTCATTACGTGGTTCATCTACGACCCGAGGTCGGCTGTCTTCGTTATTCGAAGTACACGTCAGGAGCATCAGTGATGTTAATCCTAATGCTAAACAGAATTTAATCACTAACGTCCTCTCGTGAATTTTTTCATGGTTCTCCTCTGCCTACGTGTTTTATTTAAGGTTTGCCATTACCTCATTCAATGCTTTTAAGGTGGTATCAATATCATCTCTACTGATGCCATAGTGTGTGACCATACGGTACCGCTTGGGTCCTGTGCGTAAAAATTTGATTCCTCTCTTTTCAAGCTGTTCTACTAATGCATCAGGCTTTATACGATCAGCAGTGAGGTCAAAATAGACGATATTTGTTTGTATTCTTTTGAGATCGATGGATACACCAGGGATTTTTTCAATTCCTTCAGCAAGACGTCGGGCATTGTCGTGATCTTCTTGTAGCCGTTCGATCATCACCTCAATCGCTGTGATACCAGCAGCTGCAATGATGCCACATTGACGCATGCCGCCCCCTAAAATCTTTCGATTTCGACGTGCTTCTGCAATAAACTTCTGACTACCGCATACTACTGATCCGATTGGTGCAGAAAGTCCTTTTGATAGACAGAACGTTACCGAGTCAACATGCTTTGTGAATTCCTTGACATCGACACCCAAGGCAACGACGGCATTGAATATTCGAGCACCATCACAGTGCACAGAGAGTTTATGTTGTCGGGCGAGTGATGCAACTGAGGTAAAATAGTCTGGTGTTAATGCAGCGCCAGAACAGCGGTTATGGGTATTTTCCAGACAGATCAACCGGGTACGTGCCCAATGTTCATTATCACCGCGAATTGCTGCCTCGATGTCTTCCAGACGCATCGTCCCATCAGGCTGGTTGGGGATGGTATGGGGATGTATTCCGCCGATGACAGACATGCCACCAGCTTCGTTAAGAAACATGTGTGATTTGTCACCGAGAATTACTTCTTCACCACGTTTGCAATGGGTGAGCGTACACACGAGGTTGCCCTGGGTTCCACTGCTCACCAAGAGCCCTGCCTCTTTGTCCATCAACTCAGCAGCCATTGTCTGAAGCTGGTTTGTTGTTGGGTCTTCTGCAAAGACGTCATCGCCCAGTTCAGCATTATATATCGCTGTGCGCATCTCATCAGTCGGTAACGTAACCGTATCACTACGTAAATCGATGAGCGACATACACTACTTTAAACAAAATCTGTGTAAAGTCAATATTATGTATTCTCCGTCGGTGATGTGGGTAAAGGTTGTTCTACTGAATTGTACAGCGAATCAGGATTTTTTTCTTGCGTAATGATATTTTACTGAGAGACATGAATACTCGATAGTGCTGAACTATTATGTTACTGCTTTGCTTCCGATCTGAATCTGGACCGTCGAATCTGCCTCGACATATACCTTATCATTATTAGCTTTAGGATCTACTGGTATGACAAAAAACCCCCTAAAGATACTACCAGGATCAGGCGTTGTTCCTCTCATGATTTCACCATCGGAAAACGTGACCTTAACCTTCAGCCCTTGTCGGTCGAGCATGTAAGCATCATCGAATGTATTTTTTGCAACATATTGCTTATTGCCTTCAAATGATTTAACGAAGAAAAGGGCTTTCAGCTCAGTCGTGCGTATTTCCATAATATCATCGGAACGCTCTCCTGATTGTATACTGAAGTTTTTTAGCGGAGGGATGAAATCATGAGTGTATCCTTTAATGATACGACCGTCCTTAAAATGAGCAACGACACGTTGTGGTTCACGTAACTTCTGATCAGGTGCCATATCTTATAATAGTGATATTTTACACTATGTCAAGCATTATCTGAGGCAGCTACCAAGAGGCCATGAAGAGAGTAATTGATGCTCCTCATGTGATTCAAAACATGAACAGCAACACATTGTGATTATTATATCTTGACCAATAACCGTGTAATCTGCTTTGGTTCAGCTCCGCACAGAACAATTTGTTTTTTGGTGAGCTGTCGGAGTTTACGTGCCACCTTTTGATTTGCTGGGTCACCAGTGGCAACATGGAGCGTATTGCCTTTTTCATACAGCGGCAGAATATTATTTTCATAGAGCACTCTGTACGGAAACAATTTAGCAAGCTGTGTGTCAAGAATCTTTGATTGGAGTTCCATAAAAGGGATACCTGCTTGCTCACAGAGCTTCTGACTTAGTATTCGAGGATGTACGTAACCCAATTGAAGCAGAATCTCTCCCAGCTTTTTCTTGGTATTTTTCTGTAACCTGAGTGCCTCTTCGACATGTTCGCTACGGACAACACCGGCCTTGATCAGCAATTCACCAATTAACATACGTTTCTTCATTAATACTATTTTAAACAAAATTACCTGTTTGTCAAGAGTATATCAGCATCTATCAATAAAAACTAGGTTACATTCTCCTCTTGACAAAGCTATTTTTATCTATAGAATGTCTCGCATACAAAGGAGGCTATGATGGATAAGTGGCAGTGCACACGCTGCGAGTATATCTATGATCCATTTATTGGCGATCCTGATAATGGTATCCAGGGTGATACATCATTCGACGATCTACCAAAAGACTGGGTTTGTCCGGATTGCGGTGCAAAGAAAAGCAAATTCCAGCCCTATGAGGAGCTTGAGGAAGATTGGGAAGAAGAAGAAGAACGATAAAAAATATCGAGGGGTTGCTGTAGCGACCCCTCGATTTACTTCAAAAGTGTCACTGCAACCTCTTCCACAATGTTATTACAGAAATTTAGAATATTCGTTCAGAAATTTAAACTAATTCCTATTGTAGGAACAATTGGAAGTCCGTAATACGGTTCTTGAATAGGAGTGCCGTCATCTTCATAGCTGGCCGTATAACCCAGGACATTTTTCCGAAAATATGCGTTCAGTATCTCAATATAAACGTGAGATTCTAACCCGCCTAATAAAAATTTCTTGTGGAGTGAGACATCGAACCGATGATAGTCAGGATAGCGCGCAGATTTTGCTTCACCGTTCACTGGTATCCAGTTGCCGAGCGTATCTTGTATACCTTTTATTACGGGTGTATATGGTGACCCTGAAGAATACCGCCACTTCATCCCGAGCCTCCAGGTTTTCGCAAATTCATAATCAACAACAATAGAAATCAAGTGACGCTGGTCATATTCGAACCATGTTTCGGTTTCATCACCATATTCCTTACGCCGTGCCCAACTCAGTGCATATGAAATCCAACCAGAAAATGGCGCACTCCTTTTTTGGAGAAACAATTCTGCGCCTCGGGCATAGCCAAAGCCGTTATTTGTGTAGTGTCCTGAACCATCAAACGTGGTCAATTTAGAATAATCTTTCTGATAGACTTCTATCCATCCTTTTATGTCAGAGGTGATCATACGTTCAAAACCGAGGATATAATGTATAGCGGCCTTTGCATCGAGGTTTGGGTTTTCTCCTAATTCATCTACAGTCGGTATCTGATGATAGTAACCGAATGCAGATCGTAGGGCAGTAGTGACATCGAGTTCATACCGTGCAGAGATACGCGGTGATAAGGTTCCTTTTTTATTAATATTGTTATAATCATATCGTAACCCAACATTTGTGCTGACGTTCGGTATAATATTCCACTCCTCCTGAACATAAAAACCACTCATCCAATAGTGTCCGTGCGTATCTCGTCTTGAACCCTGCACACTGCTGTCAGTCCATGCATTTTCATAGAACGGATCGAGCGGGATAAAAGTTTTCCAGTCGACTCGAGGATGCCGTATTTCAATGCCCATTTTTAACGTGTGAACATCATTCGGCTTCCATGTCAGGTCTTCTCGTACTCCTGGTTCATGTACCTCACCGTCGATCCACCACTGATCCATCTCAAATTCCATATCAGCGGTCTGGAAGGTCACGGCGAGGGTTGAATACAGGTTACGATTCACAAACCATTTCCATTCGATACTCGATGTTGCAACTACGTAACGATCTTGTATGCGTTTCGGATAATCGTCTGGGTCTTCAAATTCCACTAATGCCCTTTCACCAGAGAGCAGCCCGCTGATGTAAATTTTATGGTCAGGCGCGAGTCCATATGTTATCTTTGCCTGAATATCATAAAATGATGGGATAGTAAATCCTTCTCTGTGTATCACAAGATCGTAATAGGATCTGCGGGCGGAGAGAATGTACGAACTTTTTTCTGTTATTGGTCCCTCTATGAGAGCCATAGCATTGATGAGGCTCACTGTAGCTTTTCCTTTCCATGCATCATCTGCTCCGTCTCGCGACATGATGTTGACTACAGATGAGAGTTTATTACCAAATTTTGCTGGAAAACCGCCAGTATACAGTTCCACATTTTCTATCATCTCAGAATTGAAGGACGATTTCATGCCTCCGAAGTGGAAGGGCCAATACACAGGAACCCAATCCAAGAGCCATAAATTTTCATTTGGTGCACCTCCTCTCACACAGAGCCATGTTGAGAATTCGGTTACCGATGAGATTCCTGGAAAAGTCGGTAGTGTTCGCAGCGGGTCTTCAACGAGTCCATGGAATCCTCGTAATTTGAGACCGTCTATTGTCTGAGCGCTCACCGATGTTTTTTCTACAAGTTTTTCAGCTGTAACGATAATTTCAGGTTGCGCAATTATTGTTTCTTCTAAGAGAAATATTACCTGTAATGCAGCAGAACTCGAGATAACGATTTCTTGTGTTGCGGGTTCGTATCCAATCATTGAAGCCTGCAATCGGTACGAGCCTGGCGGTATGTTTGTAATGTAGAAATATCCAGTGTGGTCTGTGGCTTTAACTAAGTGCGTGCCAATGATTGCGACATGTGCTCCGATTAGATATTCATCAGTTTTCTTGTTCTTAACTACACCCTCTAGAGAACCGTTTTGAGCATTGAGTAAACCGAAGAAAAAAAGAAAAATAGAAATTGTTAATTCCTTCTTTAACCGCTTCAGAAGAGATAGTATTATTACACTATGCGTCATTAATTGCTTTATCTTCATGGGGGTATTCTATAAAGATGCCTGACACCACCCTAACACAGATACCATATCAACAGGGTATTTTCTTTTATGATCTTTATTTTTTAACCTTACGATGTTTTGGGTCGGTTGTGAGATATTTATTTAATAACTCGGCAATCTGCTCGGGTTCAGCGCCGAATAATACAATTTCTTTATTGGTAAATTCTTGTAGTTTATTCACTATGTTACGATTGGTCGGGTCACCAGTTGCAACATAGAGGACCTCGTCGATTTCGTACAACGGTATTATATTATTCTTATAGAGAAATCTCATAGGGAATGAATTAACGATGCTCAGATCGAGCATTTTCGATTGGAGTTCCATATATGGCATATTTGTTTGCTCACAGAGCATCCTGGTTAAATCTCGAGAATTTATGTACCCTAATTCTACAAGAATTTCACCGAGCCTCATTTTCTTCTCTTTTTGTATTTCGAGGGCTTCTTCGACTTGTTCTCCTATGACGACACCCTTCTTAACTAATAATTCACCGATTCTTGCTGCCATATGTTACTATCACACTCCTCTTTTTCCCAACCTCAATGTCGAGTAAGGGCACGGAACTGCCGCACCCTTACTCTCTGGTACGACTATTTAACGGTAAATTCGATATGGGTAATCTCATTACCATTATCATCAGTATCATGCAGGCGAAAATCATATTTACCGGGTTTCTCAGGTGCGATGAACGTGAGCAACCCTTGCGTTCTCTTCTCAAGATACTGGTACGCGATGTCATGTCTATCATTTTCGTCTTCGCTACCGTGTGGTACATCAGAAGGAATAATACCAACCCAAGCCCGCGGTCCGAAAGTTACCGGTGCAGTAAAGGTGAGCCGTATTTCTTCGCCGGGTTTGAATGTGGTTTTTTCCAGTTCAAATCCAGCTCCCTCGGTTACTACCTTAACCTGGAATGATACAGCAGCTACTTCTTTTCCGTCATCATCAGTATCGTGCATCCTGAAATCATAAGAGCCAGCCTGTCCAGGAGCGGTGAAGGTCAGCACTCCTGCAGTCTGTTTCTGTAGATATTCATAGGCAATATCATATTGATCATTTACACCCTCATCACCGTGCGGAGTTTCGGAAGGAATGATACCTACCCATGCGTTTTCTGTATAACTTGATGGTGCAGCGAAAGTAACCTTGATTTCCTCGCCAGGAGCGAATTCAGTTTTCTCTAAGGTCAAGGTTGGTTTAATCATTTCACCGCAGTTTACCACGGCAATCAGACACAATACTAGAGTGAATAACACTACCTTGTGCATGAATTCCTCCTCTCGTTCACTAATAGTAATGAAAATAGAGTATTTGTCAATGTTTTTGCATGATAAAAAATACTGACCCGTGGTATCTGGGATTCTTTTTAAATTCTTCGACTTCATTTTGTTCTCTGTCTAACATACGGAGGGTCGTGGGGTCATTACGGTACTGTATGCGGAGCTCTTTGATATTTTGCTCCAGCGGACCGTAATATTCCTTCCACCACACCTCTTTTGGTATTATAAATGTATCGATGAGTTTATAGCCACAAAGAGACACCATTTCTCGTTTCTTGTTGATATTGCTAATTTCATCGTGAACGACCAGAAAACCATTAGGTTTAATAAACCTCCGCCACTCTTTAAGACCTCGTTCAAAATCAATGATCGCTATTACACCCTCTGCCCAGATGATATCAGAGCTCTCATCGGAGAATTTCATGT
>LJNI01000084.1 GCA_001303225.1 candidate division TA06 bacterium DG_78
CATGAGATTGCTGTCGAGATTGATACCTTCATTAACGACCTGGTCGATGCAGGCTATGCAGTTCAGCTCGACACGATCAGTGGTATGTCCCACACTGGTCTGCGTTCACATCTTGCAGGTATCACAGATTTGGTCGGGGCGATCTTTGTGGGTGAAATTCCTGTTGCGTGGTTTGAAACTTCCGGTTTTGGAAGTTGGGAAGAGTTTCCTCATGACCTTTACTTTTGTGATCTCAACGGCACCTATACTGATTCTGATGGAGATGGTCTCTATGAAAATCATTCTGGTAATGTCGCACCGGAAATCTGGGTCGGCAGAATTTATGCCCGAAATCTCACCTGGGATAGCGAGATTCGCCTGGTCAAAAACTACTTCAACAAGAACCACCTCTATCGAACGTCTGGCAGTCCTCTACCGCAGACTGCCCTCTCATTTGTAGACGATGATTGGTCGTATTGGACAACGTGTGGACTCGATACGATCTATGACAACATCACTGTCATAAACAATGATTACCAAACCATCGCATCAAATTATCGAACAGAATTGAATCAAGGGTATGAGTGGATACAGCTCTGCGCACACTCTTCACCCTGGGGCCATACCTTTAAATATCCAGGTGATGAGTATAGAGGCACGGTCTTTAATTACGAAATTTTCAGCTTGGCACCACAGGCACTGTTTTACAATCTCTTTGCCTGTTCAGGTACGCGCTTCACCGAAGAAAATACCTCAGCAGGATGGTATCTTTTCAGCGATGACTTTGGTCTGTGTGTAGTCGGCAGTGCCAAAACCGGCGGCATGCTCTATTTTTCAGATTTCTACGATCCCCTGGGTGCTGGTGTTTGTATTGGTGATGCGTTTAAAACGTGGTTTACACTCAATGGCAATGATGACTGGGATTGGTTTTATGGCATGAATATACTCGGTGACCCTACACTGAAGCCAAAAGGTCAAACAATAATCACGAAAGCCAGTAGCCCTAGCAGCTTTAAAAATTCTCCTCTTGATTGGGAACCTGCAGAAACTATCAGTGCAGATTCAGAATCTGACGGCTTCCCGAAAATTACAACCACTGAGGATAATGAGGTCTGGGTCATCTGGGAATCAGGCAGGTCCACAACAAATGGCCGTGCAGAAATCTACAGTGCAGTTCGTGACGAAATCAGCTGGTCAGAAGCAATGAATGTCGGACCGTTCGCATACTGGGACTACAATCCTGATATTGGTACAGACAGTCTCCAACGACCAGTTGCAGTATGGGCAGGGTGGCAAGACATCAGTGGCAATTATCAGTATGATATTTTTTATAGTATCTATGATGGAAGCTGGTCTGCACGACAATTACTCGCACCATTGGATCCAGCATTTGATATGAAACCAACCCTGGTAAAGAATCGTGAAGGACACCTGAGGGTCGCCTGGGAATCGAGGCGTGATCTCAATCTGAATATCTACAGTGCTTGTTTCAATGGTTCATCGTGGTCATCACCTGAGCAGGTAACAGGAGATGAAGCAGATGAACTATCACCAGAACTGGTCATTGATAGTCTCGGTCAAGCGTGGGTGTTCTATACCTGGCGGTTCTGTAATCATTCTGAAATCTGGGCAAGTCACGATACAGGTTCTGGATGGGTAGAATCAGGACCAATTTCAGGAAACCAGGAAAAGGCATTTCATCCAACCGGTGCAGTCGATGAGAATGGTACTATCTGGGTCGCCTGGCAATCATCTGACAATGGTAATGTTGATATCTATGCCAGCTATTTCAACGGAGCAGTATGGTCATCACCCATACAAATTACAACAAGTATCCAGAGCGATCTCTTTCCTGATATGACGACTGATAAGAGCGGTACAGTATGGCTTGTCTTCCAGTCGAAATCTGATGGAGAGTGGAATATCTATGCCGCACATTGTAGTGATCTCGCCTGGTCAACACCCGAGCTCGTTGCCGGACCGAGCGGCGCAGATATTAACCCTCACATTACCTGCAGTAATGAGAATGAGTTGTGGGTGTGTTGGCAGAGTTATTCGACCGGTAATTGGGAAATAATGGCTACCCATAGACTCGGCTTCGGCATTGTTGAAAATAACATCACACCTGCTCATACCCAAGCCATTGTACTACCGACAGTTTTCTCTCACTGTCTCACTATCATAACCCCGCGTGAAAACCAGATAATCCATATCTATGATAGCAGAGGATCCCTTGTTCAAACGTTGTTCTCTCGTGAACAGAGATCAGCAATCTGGTTTCCACAAAACATTCCATCAGGAACATACTTTGTGGTTATAAAGAACGTGGATAAATATATCACTAAAAAGGTTGTATACTTGAAATAAAGAAAAGAACGCACCGTAAAATAAAAAAGGGAGATGGTTTACTCATCCCCCTTTTTACACGCTGAGAAATTTATTTCACTGCCTTTTTCAATTCACGTCCTGCCTTGAACTTCGGTGCTCTCTTTGCCGGCACCTGAATGGTCTCGCCAGTACGCGGATTCCGCGCAGTTCGTGCCTTTCTCTTGGCGACTGAGAACGTACCAAATCCTACTAACGCTACTCTATCACCCCGTTTTAAAGCACCAGTCACTGATTCAACAAATGTGTTGAGCGCAATATTTGCTGCCCTCTTCGAAATCTTTGCCTTAGCAGCAATTTTCTCGATAAGTTCTGCCTTTGTCATTATTCTTCACCTCCTCTCTTACGTTAATATGTTAGTATAGTGATAATTTCTAAATTGTCAAGCCCCAAATTAAGTATTTACAACGCTTTGAGGCGACCCTCTTCTGAGACTTAAGAATAGCAATATTTTCCAGCACAGTGCGTACTGAAAATCCTGTCTCTCTCATGCTGAGTGCGAGCGGCGTTGGTTGACATCAACGCTTTTCTGGCTATAATGGGAGCCTATGAATATTGGAGTATTAACCAGTGGTGGCGATTCATCAGGAATGAATGCAGCGATCAGGGCTATAACAAGAACTGCATTGCATTACGGATTCGATGTCTTTGGTATAAAACAGGGCTACAATGGATTATTGAATGATACTATCATTGAGTTGAATCGTGGTTCAGTCGCAAATATTATTCAGCGAGGTGGCACGATATTAGGAACTGCCCGTTCAGATGAATTTGAAACTGAACAAGGCATGGCGCAGGCAAAAAAAACTATTGATAAACATAATATCAATGCGGTTATTGTCATTGGCGGTGATGGAACCATGCGCGGTGCCAAAATATTTTCAGAAAAATTCAAGGTGAAGATGATTGGTCTGCCCGGCACCATTGACAACGACCTCTATGGTACTGACTACACAATTGGCTTTGATACGGCAATTAATAGCGCGCTCGATGCAGTTGACCGTATACGGGATACAGCTGCTTCTCTGGAACGACTCTTCTTCATCGAGGTCATGGGCAGATACGCTGGATTTATCGCTTTGGCAGTTGGTTTGGCAGGGGGCGCAGAAGAAGTTCTGATTCCAGAAACACCAACCAATATTGATGCACTGGCAAATAAGATCAACGACAATATAAGAAAGGGTAAAAAATCAAATATTATCATCGTCTCTGAGGGTGATGAGGCGGGTAATGCCTTTGCCATCGCCGAGAAAATAAAAAAATGTATCAATGAACCGTATCGTGTTGCAGTGCTGGGGTATATCCAGCGTGGTGGTGCGCCAACCGCAAATGACCGAATCCTCGCTTCAAAACTTGGTTTTGCTACAGTAGAGGCACTAATGCAAAATATTCATAATTGTATGGTGGGTGAAATAAATAAAAAAATAGTATTCACACCATTTGAAGAGACCTACACGAAAAAGAAAAATATCGACTCGGATATTTATAAAATTATAAAAATCCTTTCAGAGTGATAGGAATGTGGCATAAATTTTTGTCTACCTCTGGAGTGGATAAAAGTCAGGGAAAAGTGTCTACCATGGAGAAAAAAATAGGCAGCTACATTCCATTCAACTATCGAATGATGGATGAAGATAAAAGCTGTATGGCGGAGTAAGAAATAGTCTGTATTTAAATTTATGTACTGTCTACTGCCTACTTATAAAAGATTATGTTGAGAAAAAGAGTAGTAGTTTTCTTCAGTAATAATTACATGGTCAATAATTTTTACTCCCATCAACTCACCAGCACTGCATAATCTTTCGGTAATTTTTAAATCGTCATCAGAAGCCTTTAAAATTCCACTTGGATGATTGTGTATTAAAAACATCGCACTCGCATTCTCATTGAGCGCAAACTTGAAAACCTCACGTGGATGAACAATGCTTGCATCTAAAATACCCTTTGATATCGTCGTGTCTTTAATTAATACATTCTTACCATCCACAGCTGCTACTTTAAATAATTCATGTTTTAAGCCACCAATCAATGGAGCGTAATATTCATAAACATCTTTCGGATGCTTGAATACAATCTTTTTCTCGGTTCTTTTTGAGAGTGAACGCCTGCCCATCTCGAGTGCCGCAAGCATAGTAATAATCTTTGTCCTGCCGAGTCCATTGATCTTGAGGTTTTCAATCTCGCCAACCGATTTTTGACTCAAATTTTTTAAACTACCACATTTTCTTATGAGTTCCTTTGCTAAATCAAGGGCAGTCTTATTTTTTACACCCTTACCAATAATGATAGCGAGAAGTTCGGTATCGGTTAATGCATAGCTACCATATTGATAGAATTTTTCTCGTGGTCTATCGCTCTCTGGCCAATCTTTGATCTTCAATTATTTAAATATGGTAAACCTCAAAATGAAACCAGCAAAGACAATTGAAACTGTAGACATGAGTTTTATCAAAATATTGAGAGATGGTCCTGCCGTATCCTTGAATGGGTCACCAACCGTGTCACCGACCACTGCTGCCTTATGTTCTGGAGAACCTTTTCCACCGAGCTCGCCTTTTTCAATATACTTTTTGGCATTGTCCCACGCACCACCAGTATTTGCCATCATTAACGCTACGACAAAGCCCGCAACCATCGCACCAACTAAAAGGCCAATCACACCATTTGGACCCAAGAGTATGCCAATGATAATGGGTACAATGATCGCCATGAGAGATGGCACAACCATCTGTTTCTGTGCGGCTACAGTACAGATATGGACTGCCTGTGCATAATCAGGCTTTGCCTTTCCTTCTAATAATCCTTTTATTTCCTTAAATTGCCTTCTTACCTCAATGACAATGAGACCAGCTGTCCTTCCTACTGCCTTGATGGTCTGAGAACAGAAAACATAAGGCATCATTGCACCAATGAATAGACCGATAATAACCTGCGGATTGGCAATTCTTAAATCGAGCCCTTCAAAAAAGATGAGTATCTGGCTACGATAAGCCGCAACCAGTGCTAAAACCGTCAAAGCAGCAGAACCAATTGCAAAACCTTTACCTGTTGCCGCTGTGGTATTACCGATCGCATCAAGGGCATCGGTTCGTTTACGCACCTCTTCAGGCAAATCTGCCATCTGGGCATTGCCACCAGCATTGTCCGCAACTGGACCATAGGCATCGGTAGCCAAGGTGATACATAATGTAGATAACATACCGACCGCAGCTATTGCAACGCCAAATAATCCGTATTCAGGACGTTGTGCACCACCAGGAAGATAATATGCGGCGATAATTGCTAATGCCACAGCAATTACTGGCGGTGAGACTGATAGCATACCCACGCTCAAACCCTCGAGAATAACTGTAGCCGGCCCGGTCTTTGAAGATTGTGCAATATTTCTTGTTGGTACATAAGTATCAGAAGTAAAAAATTCTGTTGAGAAACCGATAAAGACTCCGCACACGAGTCCTGCAAGGATTGACCAGTAGAAATTAAAATGTCCAGGAAAGATGAATCTAATAATAATCGCTGATAAAATCGCCATGAGAATACTTGCCGACCATACACCTTTTCTTAAGGCAAAGAGTAAAGCACCCTGACTCGCATCTTCCTTGGTTTGGATCAAAAATGTTCCAATGACCGCAGATACAACACCGGCTGCAGCAAGTATCAATGGAAGTATAATGCCAGTCATTCCGAATCCAGCAGCGGCGGCTAAAGCCATCGATGCAACAATTGATCCGACATACGATTCATAGAGATCTGCACCCATACCTGCAACATCACCGACATTATCACCGACATTATCGGCAATGGTAGCAGGGTTGCGTGGATCATCCTCAGGAATATCTGCTTCAATCTTGCCAACAAGATCAGCACCCACATCAGCTGCCTTGGTAAAGATGCCACCACCGACCCGAGCGAAGAGTGCTTGAAATGACGCGCCCATACCATAGCAAACCATGGTTGCGGTAACTGCAAAAATTCTCTCTGTAGTGGGCACGCCGCGGTAAAACCAGTTCAATAATAAAAACCACCAACTTAAATCCAAGAGGCTCAAGCCCACGACGACGAAGCCCATAACACCACCCGCACTAAAGGCGACTCGAAGGGCACTATTCAAACTTGTCCTTGCAGCATTCGCCGTCCTTGCCGACGAATCTGTCGCCTGGGTCATGCCGATAAAACCAGAAAGTGCAGAAAAGAACCCACCAGTTAAAAATGTAAATGGTACAAAAATTGGTAACATCTTATTGATAGCAAGAATCAAAAGGATTATAAATATAATTGCAAAGATCAATGCAACTACCCTATATTGTCTTTTCAGATATGCCCGTGCTCCTTCTCTTATTGCCTGGGCAATCTGCTGCATGATCTCAGTACCTTCATCAAATTTTTTTGTTGTTCTCGATAAATAAAAAGCAAATAATAACGATAACAACGAACCGATAGGCACTAACCAGAACTCTATAGGCACTAACCAGAACAGTAGAAACATCCTACCTCCTAAAAATGAAATACCTAAACACCTAAATACCTAAAACTAACAAGTAATTGGTTTTGGGTTATGATACTAGATAAATAAATTAACAGAATCATTTTAATATCTTTTTGAATGTTGACATTTGACATTCATTTGTGCCGCGAAGCGAGCATCCTCCCTTACAGGACTTTAGGCGAAAATCTTGACTCATATTCATATCGTAGATTTTCGGACTCATTTGGATTTGGAATCTGTCATTTCAAATAGCATATCTTCGGTAGTTTTCTCTTATGTTCACTCTTCTTTATCATCTCATGTAATTTCTCACCAATTTCACCACGCGCTTCTCCTTTTTGTATCGCTTGTATTGTCTTATCTATCTCCTCATAAGAAAAGCCAATCTCCCCTTCATCAGTCTGTCCCTGCCAAAGCCCAGCACTCGGTACTTTCTTTATAATCTTTTCAGGAATACCGAGTGATGTTGCTAACGCTCTTACTTCAAACTTGTATAAATCACCAAGAGGCAGAACATCGCATGCACCATCACCAAATTTCGTAAAATAACCTAAAGAAATTTCGGTCTTATTCCCTGTACCACAAACAAGATAATTGTTGAGGTTTGCATAATAATATAGTACTACCATTCTCAATCGCGCTTTAATGTTTCCCAAGGCGATGCGATTACTATTAGGAAGAAATTTTATGAGACTTGTATAAACCGAAGTTAAATCGATGTATTGGCTTTTTACATTTAATACAGCAGTAACCTCTGAAGCATCATCAATTTCTCGCACGTCAGTTTCGATGGGTAAAATCAATCCGAGACAATTCTCAGTCGCTTTTTTTATGAGCGCGGCGCAGACCGTTGAATCCAAACCACCACTCATGCCTAATACATATCCCTTTGCTGTTGTTTCATTCAATGTAGCTTGTAACCACTCTACAATTTTTTTGGCGATAGTATCACACATATTTTGAAAAGATTATATGTATTATGATTTAAAAATCAAGAGGTTTACCATGTCTTTCTACTTGTATTCAATTGCTTGATTTTTATAATAATATGAGGATAATTCGTTGATGAAAAATAAAGAATTGGCAAAGATATTTAATCGTATTGCCGATGCCCTGGAATATAAAGGAGAGATGGTATTCCGTATTGTAGCATACCGCAAGGCGGCAAGAATACTCGAAGACCTGGTCGAGGATGTCGAGGTTTTGAACAAGGAAGGGAGACTCAATGAATTACCTGGGGTTGGAGAAGGGATTGCAAAAAAGATTGATGAATATCTTAGAACCGGTAAAATGAAAAAATATGAAGAGGTGACCAAAGGCATTCCAGATACTTTACTCAATATGCTCGATATCCAAAATATTGGACCCAAAACATTAGCACTCGCAAACAAAAAACTAAAGGTGAAAAACTTATCTGATTTAAAAAGAGTCATTAGAGATGGCAGCCTCGCAAAATTACCCCAGATGGGTGAGAAAAAAGTAGAAAATATCAAGAAGGGGATTGAACTCTATGAAAGGGCAAGTGCAAGACTTTCTATTGCCGTGGCTGAAAATGTCGCATCAGAGATTGTTGATTATCTAAAAAAGAATACAAAGATAGAAGATATATCACCAGCAGGCTCATTGCGACGTTGGAAAGAGACAATAGGTGACATTGACATTTTAACAACAGGCCGAGATGGAGCAAAAATTATTCAAATCTTCACAAAGTTCCCTAAGACCGAGCGTATATTAGCAGCCGGTGAAACAAAAGGATCAATAATTGTGGAAGGCGGTGTACAGGTAGACTTGAGGATCGTCGAACCAAAATCATATGGTGCAGCACTCCAATACTTCACAGGCTCAAAGGCACACAATATTAGGTTACGTAATATTGCAAAATCAAAAAGATTAAAATTGAGTGAATATGGAGTGTATCGTGGTAAAAAGATGGTCGCGGGTAAAACTGAATACGATGTTTATAAAATCCTTGGCTTAGCTTATATCCCACCGGAATTACGTGAAGACCGGGGTGAAGTCGAATTAGCCCAGAAAAATAGATTGCCTAAACTGATCGAGCTAAAAGATATTAAAGGAGATTTGCAAATGCATTCTATCTATTCAGATTCAACGGCAACGATCAAAGAATTAGCAGATTTCGCTCAGAAACTCAATTATGAGTATATTCTAATATCTGACCACTCAAAATCAGTTAAATATGCCCATGGTTTAGAACCAAATAGATTATATAAACAATGGAAAGAAATCAATAACATAAATAATAGACTAAAAAAATTAAAGGTTTTAAAGGGTGTTGAGGTTGACATAGTAAAGGATGGCAAGCTTGATTATCCTGACAAAATCTTAAAAGAATGCGACCTTGTGGTTGCAGCGATCCATCAAGGTTTTACAAGAAATGTTACTGAAAGAATCTGTGATGCAATGGACAATCCGTACGTAGATATCATCGCCCATCCAACTGGCAGATTGATATCTTCGAGAGAGGGCTATGTCATCGATATCCACGCAATAATGAAGAAGGCGGCGAGAACTGGTACGTGGCTTGAACTCAATGCCTATTGGGATCGTTTAGATTTGAATGATGTAAATGTAAAGGTAGCAAAAGAGATGGGTATAAAAATATCCATCGGTACTGATGCTCATAGTGTTGAAGGTCTTCTCTGGATGAAATTTGGTGTCGCTACTGCACGCCGAGGTTGGCTCGAACCAAAAAATGTCGTCAATACATATCCACTAAAAAGGCTCTTACAGTTACGGAAGATACATAAAAAATAGAAACGTCTAC
>LJNI01000085.1 GCA_001303225.1 candidate division TA06 bacterium DG_78
TGGATGTGTGTTATCCTGGATTTTCCTGGCAGAGACCCATACTGTGCTGATCTTCATATCTATGATCCACAGGGCCGACATATGGGGATGAATTATGATACAGGTGTTATTGAGGAAGAGATTCCTAGTGGGACCTTAGAAAGCGACGCGAGCGGGAAGCAGACTGCTACTCTTAGGATGCTTCAAGCTGGTACGTACCACATTGAGTTAGTAGGAATTGGAGACGGTAATTATACTCTCACCTTTCAAGGATATAGGGATGAGGAAGTAACCTCTACTGAGATTTTTGAAGGAGATATTATAGAAGAAGAGACCCAGGCTACAGACGCTACTGTTACAGCTATTGTTGGAGAACTAACTATCTACGTCGATCAGCCGAGAGGAGTACCAGGCGGTGTTACAGCTACATCTGGATGGCATTCAATAAAGTTAAGCTGGAACAAGACAAGAGGTGCGGTTGGTTATAAGGTATACTATGATAGCGACGCTTCGGGGCCTCCTTATAGTGGAACTGATGCAAATGAAGGTCCATCTCCAATTGATGTTGGCGATGTCACTAGTTTCCAATTAAGTGGACTTACGAGTGAAATACCTTACTATATAGCTATTACTGCTTATGATTCTTTGTCTATTGAAACTAGTTACTCAAGACAAGTAATAGGGTATGTTGGTGTTGTAGTGCCTGCGACCGTAGACATAGACCCAAACACATTGAATCTTAAAAACGTAGGAAAGTGGATTACTTGTTATATTGAACTACCTGAGGGGTACTCTGTTGAAGATATCGACACAAGCACAGTAGCATTGACTGCGATTGATGCTGAGTCAATTGAACCACCATTGTATAGAGAGGACCCCACAGGAATAGGCGATGAAGATGAGGATGGTATTCCTGACTTGATGGTGAAGTTTGACAGACAGGACCTTATTGAAATTCTAATAGAGAGAGACAAAAAAGGTTATGTCGAACTCACAGTGGGTGGAGAACTCGCTGATGGCACTGTCCTTGCTAGCTCTCTAAGGGGGCATGATGCATTTGAGCCTAATAAGATAGTGAGTGTAGAACCTGTTGATGCCATTGTACTTACAAACTCTCAAAGAAGGGATGATGCGTTTGGGTCTTCGGGTAGAGGCCCCGCTGAGGGTACTGTATTCGTAGGAGTGGATACCATTACGGTGCTCCGCAAGGCAACAATACCTGATGGTTCTCAGACTGGTGAAGATATTCCTATCTGTTTTGCCCTTTATGGAAACCACCCGAATCCATTTAGGAATCGAACGCGTGTAGATTATGCACTGCCCACACGAACATCGGTTGACATTAAAATCTATGATGTGAGTGGTAAGTTGGTTAAGATCTTAGTTTCTAAGCGGCTTGACCCTGGTTATTACCAGGTAGACTGGCGCGGCGATGATAATCTTGGTAGGAGCGTCTCGGCCGGTGTCTACTTCATTCGAATGGTGACAAAAGAATATAAGTCTCAGCATAAGGTCATCTTTGTGCGTTAAAATATATAGGGTGGGGACACCTCGTCCCCACCCTACTTCGAAAAAGTTAATACACAGTACACCATTCCGCAATTACAGTGTATTTTGACACAATTTAGGCATAAAGTGAGTCTTACAAAACCTTATGTTTGTTGAGGCATTGAGAATATTGATTCAGAGGTGATTATATTGTAAGTGTCCACGGACCGCTAGTCCACCGCTATAGCCCCTACACACAGATTAACCAGGGGTGATCATCTGATACCCCGTGTCGGACATACAGATACACGCAGATGATGGCGCAAATATGGCACAAGGGGGATTCGTTTGATGAAAACGACGACTTCCCGTTAATTCTTTCCGCTTAATAAGGGTCAAGTTCTTTAGTATGTGAGAAATATTGATTATAATTTCTAAACCAATCTGGATTAAGTTTACATTCTGTATAGCACAACGAATTATGATAAATACTGAAATGGTAACTGTGTTTATTAACAATTGTGACCCTTTTGTCAACCACCATGATCTTATCGAGGAAAACATTCAATCTCAGAATACATATTGCACTTAACCCATTTCTTTTGTCTTTTTGAAATAATCCCTTCTGAGTTATAACCCCTCCTACAGGCTTTAGAGAACCATTCTCTGATCCTTCCAGGCCTATTCCCACTTTTCCATATAATACATCCTTCAGTTCCCGATTATGAAAGGCAGGAGAAATATTGAGAGCTTCTGTGATAAACACAATAAAAGGCATTTTTCTCAATGGTTTATGCTCATGTCCTTCTATAATCTTATCTTTTAACCTATTATAATGAGAATAACCGCGAGTCCCTATTCTCCTCCTTTCCCAAGGTGACTTTACTTCAATAAATATTTCCTGGTTTTCCTTTAAATAAAGCCATTCACCGTATTTTCCTGATCCGGAAGAAGGATAAGGCTGTTTTAATTCAAAATTCAGCATATTATCAAGAAAATAAGCCGCCATTAACTCATTCAGAGTGCTCCGCAACAATACAAAATCCACATGACCACTCAAGCGTAGCCTATAATGATCCTCAACCCCATATTTATACGCAACACCAAGCCACTTATCAATTTCCTCTTGGAAAATATGATGCGATGGATGTTTCAAAAGGACACATACACCCTCATCTTTTTCAGTATTTGTGATTCTTAGAGATTTGAAAAATGGTAAATCGTTAAAGAATCTGTTGAAATACTTCATGGCTACTCCCTATCTCCAGTTACTTCTTATAATAAATGTGATAAGACATATGTCAATAGGCACACCAATGTCAGCACAAGAATGGCACAGATTTGGCACAAATGTGACTCTGCACTCATTCACCGACAAAGGACCCATTTAGGGCAATAACGAACTCATTTTTTCTAAGGAATCACGGATTATAAATCCGTTGATTCATCAAATCAATAGATCAGTATGTATTTAATTGGCTTCCTGAGGAAATGTGTACTAATTATGAGCCATCCAAGCGTATGTGATATTTATGGCACAGCGTTAAAGGGTTCGCGGTATGGAAAAGCTGGGAAGTGGGGGTCAGGCCTCTTCTATGAACATCCCGAAGGTGCTTGTGACAGCCTGATAGTATAGTGGCAATTATGCCAGACATTCTTAAAACCATGTATACGATGTTGGTTGCACCTTTCCGTTATCTTATAGCCCGCAATTCATAGTAGAGCATATTATATTTACCATCGCCGTAGATTGCATAGTCTGTGCAATTATCAAAGGCGTACTCCGAACCACAGGGATGCCAATAAGTTGTACCACTGCCACTTGTACCGGGGGCAGGATTCATATGGTAAGGACAGACAGGCGGATGACCATAATGACAGTGGTTCAATGAATGAGCTTCGTCAACAAATGGATTGCCAAAAGTCTCGCTACCAGGAAGTAGCGCATCAGGTGTCGTACTAACATCATACCTGGTCCCCGGTGATTTGTCTGCAATTCTTTTTGGATTTGTTGACGAACCAGGGACAATGGCATTCAGAATATCCATCACGCGCGTGGTCGGATAGACAGGGTAGTACCCATCACACATAGTAGCAAAATCTTCAGCAGCCAGTTGCAATGTGTGCATATTATTCTTTACTGCCGCTTCTCTTGCCCTATCTCTTTTGTTCAAACCGTAGGGTATGGCTATTGTTGCCGAGATACCTGCAACTAACAATACCACCATGAGCTCAATCAACGAAAAACCATTCTTTTTCATTGTGACTCCTTTTTCATGACAAACTCTCATCTCAGGAAGACTATTTTTTCCATTATGCTACCCTTCCTGGTCTTCAGTCTACAGAAGTAAATGCCATTCGGGAGAATACGGTCATTTTCGTCTTTGCCAGACCACATAATTTTCGATTGCAGATTTGAGATGTTGGATTTTAGATCAAAGAATTGTACAAGACGACCCGAAACATCGTAAATGCCTATTTCAGCATCACAATCAACCGGTATCTGATATTTGATGTCTGTTCGATGTCTGAATGGATTTGGATGAATCTGCAATCGCAAGTAATTCAATACTTGTTTATCATCATGCTCTTCGATGCCAACCGAGGGCGAAAATTTACCCCAGATGCGCTGTGTATAGGCCGGATATGCGTTTATCGAATTTGTCCACCCTGAATAGACAAGCAAGATTTGATCGGTATTACCGTGCGTGAGCTGCGGCTCTATCTGATCTCCCTGCTGGATTACCGCTGTAAAGGTATCGATTAGGAGACCAGCAGGACTCACTTCTGCACCGTAAATATGAGAAGTAGAATCGCTTCTATAATCTTCCCAGACCACAATGTAGTTTGAGCCATCGAACGCAACTGATGGTGATGCCTGATAATTTTCAACTCCACATATTCTAATACCTGCTGTATCCAAAACAACACCTCCTGATGATACCCGCGCACCGTATATGTCGAGGCTATCAAAGCCTTTGCGAGAATCAGACCACACGACAAGAAAATTAGTACCATCAAAGGCAACGGACGGATAACATTGCACTTCTGGTGCTGCTGAGACGACAAATTCATCAAGAACAATACCCGATGGTGTGACTCGTGCCGCATATATGTCACCGCGATCCGAGACGACAAGGTAATTTGTATCACCAAAAGCAACGGCGGGATTTGCTACAAAAATCGATTGTGAAATCTGAAAGGGATCAAACACCGTGCCAGTTGGTGAAACCAGTGTACCATAAGTGTACAATCCTCTTTTATCTGTAAAAACAACCAAATAGTTTGTGCCATCAAAAGCAATTGCTGGTGAACAAGCACCCAAATCTGGAATACCTGGAATCATAATACCCTGAGTATCAATGACAATACCTGCCTGACTTACACGCGCGCCGTAAACAATTACCTCTTCGCCTATGTCGTCCCAAACCACAAAATAGTTCGTGCCATCAAATGCTACAGCGGGACCGCCTTGTGTGTGAGGTGCATCTGAGATAGCTATTGCAGAGCTGTCGATAATGCCACCGGATTGATTCACACGTATACCATAGATGCTGGAAAAGAGTACTGGAAAAGAACTACTACGATAATCTTGCCAGACAACGAAATAATTGGTGCCATCAAATGCTGCTGCAGGGAAAGATTGCTGAGAAGGCATTTTTACCCTCAATGGAATGCCTGCTGCATCAAGGACCTGACCAGATTGATCTATTCGTGCTGCAAAAATGTCATATTTCAAGGCTGCAGTACTGCGTCTATCCTGCCACGCTACGAGGTAATTTGAACCATCAGAACACGCAGCCGTAAGGCAGCGAATACTATCGGCTACCGAAATTGTAATACTCGGTGTATCGATAACAATTCCGGACGTTGAAACCCGTGCACCACGTATTGTGAAATCACTATGGAAATCATATTCTTGCCAGACGACCAGATGATTTGCACCTTCGAATACGACTGATGGATACCGCTGACAGTTGTAATCAATCGAAACAGGGATGCCAACTGTATCAAGTACGAGCCCCGATGGCGAGACCCGAGCTCCGTAGATATCGGAAAAAGGACCGTTACGCTCGTCCTCCCACACAATGAGATAGTTCATACCATCAAAAGACACTGTCGGATATGTCTGACGACAGGGGTCTGTACACACTGCAATACCGGATGTATCGAGAATAACACCCGCCGGCGTTACACGAGTACAAAAAATATCATAGTTTTCCGGTAAAGTGATGGGCTTTTCCCATACAACTAGATAGTTCGTGCCATCAAATGACAATGCAGGACTGCTCCCCGTTGATATAAAAAAAGGTAAGGTATCGAGTACAACACCGGATGGCGACACACGTACACCATAGATACCAGCCGTAGCCCGCTCATTCCGCCACACAACAAGGTGATTCGTACCGTCGAACGCAACCAGGGGTTGACTGTTAAAATCGACATACTCTGCGATTTCAATGGCTGAGGTATCGATGAGCATGCCTGATTGCGAAACTCTGGAACCATAGAGACATGGTTTATACCACCACGGTAATACGTCACGGTGCCACTCTTTCCAGACAACAAAGTAGTCCGAACCATCAGATACAACTGACGGAAGTTGTTGGAACTCTGACATTGATTTAATTGCAATGCCTTCAGTGTCAAGAACGACCCCTTGCGGGTTCATTCGAGCGCCATAAATAATCGGCTCACCATGACGATACTCAGTCCATACCAAGAGGTAATTTGTTCCATTGAAAGCAACGGCTGGATGACATTGTTCTCCAATACCAGACACAGACACGATTGTCGTATCCAGCAGAAACTCACCTTGTCTTGTGATGACTGGAGCTCCTTTTTGAAGAAAATCTACTGTTTTGCTGGCGACCACCTCGGCATATGTTTGAACATTGAATAGTATGAACAACAGCAGAAATGTTTTTACTAAGGACTTCATATTTCCTCCAATTCATATTCTAGACACAATCTTTTTTTTGTCAAGTCCCTATATTCTAGCGAATCGCAAAACTACAAAAGTTTGACAAATAGATAAATGAAATACAAACATAACTGACAAAGGGTGCAAAAATGGCACAGATTTGGCACAAAAATGGCACAAGGGTGTAGGGGTGATTTAGACCGATCACCCCCTACACCCACAAATTAATCAGGTGGGTTCATTTGATACTCCCTGTCAGAAATGAACGTACTTCGGAAGTACTAACTACCTGAGCAAAATTAACTTTTTCGTTTCTGTGTAATCCCCTGCTTTGAACTCAAGGAAGTAGATACCGCTAGGGAGTTTCTTGTCTGTATTATCAGTACCATCCCAAATTATGTGCATTATGCGTTCAAAGTCCTTAACAAGCTTCCCAGTGATGTCATAAATTTTAATATTTATGTCGCTGTGATCAGTTATCCCATATTTGATATTAGTCATGTTGTGGAATGGATTTGGATATACTTCAAGTGAAGGTGTAGTGTGCTCTTCTGGTCTATATGTTTTCTGCTCCTCTGTCCCCAAAATCAATCCCTTATGAAATATCCAGACGCGGACCGGATTAACAGTCCAGGCAGTTCCTTCGCTAATTACGAACCCAGCATCCTTATCTTCGACGTAAGTGATATAAATGGAATCATTAGCCACATAAGGCCAGGCTGTCATATAGTCCTCATCAAAACAATCGCCAGAATCTGCTCCAGGCGAGCGCGTATTGGTCAAATTGACATAATCAGACCAGGTCAATCCACCATCAGAAGAGTATGAGCCATAAAGCTCGCCACTAAAATAACCACCTGCCGAATAATCGGTTGTGTCATCTTGCCCATGCCATAAACAAAAGAGTGTGTTATCTAACGGGTCAACCACAAGTTGCGGTTGGTCTATTGGTAATCGCCAGGATTCGGTATGTTGACGAAAACCTGCACTTACATCTAACCACCAACCACCAGGTTCATAATAATAAATGCTCGGACTATTTATTACTGTGATCGTGTCTGATACCTCATCCCAATGGAAAATCTTAGCGTGATCGCCGAAGTAATAAGTATCATTCAGCATATAACCTAAGTTTCCAGCAAAAGCGATGTGAAGATTATCATCGGTATCGAAAACAGCATTTACATCACAGTACGCCCAGAATGTTGTATCACCATTCACCATCTGAACCGGCGGTGTAAAATTGGTCACATTGATTTGGGGTCCCCAGGTCACACCATTATCAGTTGAGAGCATATACCAGACATCTTGTGCCATCTGAGAAATAAGCCAACCCACAAATTCGTAAGCAATAGATTGGTGCCAAACAATGACAACTTTTTGTGAACGAGGATTGCGTGAGGCACGGGGAAACTGTGATTCTATTCTTGAAGAATCAAAATTCGCGAAATTGTCCCACGTTTTGCCTTCATCAGTGGTGAGATAGAAATGAAAGTAATCACCACCTGTATCCTGTGTTCCCATAATAATATTGTTATTGCTCGCAACACACGCAGTTGGCCAGATATGATCGCTTACATGAGGTGACCCTGTGTCTCCTGGCCATGAACCCAAGCCACTACCTTCGTCAATACTTACCCAGGAATAGCCGTAATAATGCCACACGTTCATTGTCCGCTTAGCGAGACCACTATCTGCTATAATAATATCCAACTGGCAAAACCCACTGAATGAGGGTGAAGCATCTGTCTCTCCATGCCAGGATCCATCAGGATAGCGAAAGTTCCATTGCACAAAACGTGGATTTCCTGGATACGTGCCTGCGCAATGCGTCCAATTCACATGGATTTGATTGCTGTCATCCACTGCAATCCTCTGGCCATGACTGCCGTGTCGTTGTAACTCATAAGTCGTTTCACCAACTTGGACACCCGGTGACTGTCTATCATCTGAATAACGAAAAAACGCTCGAGGCGCAATCTCATCACCGATTGGTATGCGATGCGCTTTGAATTCAGGATTGGCAATTACTTGGGCAAAACATATCGTTATTGATAAGTAACTGAAAAAAATGAATTTTCTCATAAACCCTCCTCCGTCTTATGCAGTTCTACTTTCTTTACTAAATTACATAAATAGACATGCATTCTCGATCCACATCCATTTAATTATAACGCAAGAGTGTAAGCTGTCAAGATGGCACAGAAGTGTTATTTATGCAGTGATACCATGCCTTCCAGCGGACTGATAGTGCGTGGCTCTACGATGCTTATACTTCAGCAAAAACTACTTTCTGATCTTCTTTCTCTGGGATTAGGCCAAGGTAGATTTTTCTGATGCCGAATTTCTTTGCGTAGTGCCTATAGTAATCCTTGTTTTCGTCGATTTGTTCTTCTTTCTTATAGAGTTCCAACACCAATGATGACCTATCGCTGAACACAAATGGCAATTTAAAATCTCCAATGTGTTGACATTTATATAATATTGGGTGAATAGCATTACTATATTCGACACCATTCAATCGTAATTCAACGCCAACCGCCTTCTCATAGGTATCTAGGCCCGTGATTTCACGATAGATGAATTCTGCTCCGAAATATCTATAAACAGCGATTACTGCATTTTTCAATACCCCCCTCATTTCCTTCATCTTCTTTAATTTCGGCGTGCAGACCTTACATTCCAGAGGTTTCACATCAGGCATATCTACGGATTCAACAATGACACCCTCTTGATGGTGAAAACTCATAACCGCACCAGTCCTTATGTCGAGTGAAATCATATAAACTTGCGCCTGCCGTATATGTGATCTAGAGATATCTTTAACTGCCTTAATTTCCAGGGGACATTTGGGGTCAGACCTGGAAACTAGAAAGTGTTTTGGTGATTGTACGCTTCATGTGTTTATCCTTTTTCAGTATCCACCACGATCGATTTGAACCTGCCTTGAAACAAATGACCAGTACGCCGATGTCGAATATTGTAGTACGTCGTGTATGATCCATTGATATAGTGCATTATCCTTGAGATATTCGGT
>LJNI01000086.1 GCA_001303225.1 candidate division TA06 bacterium DG_78
TATATCATTACCCGAAAGATCAGTAAATACGGTAACCGTGTAGGTATTTTCTGCAAAGGCAAAATCAGTAGCAATAATGTTCCATGGATACACCATCAGGGCACTCACCTTTCGTGTCGTAGTGATGCCGAACTCGTGCAATAGGAAATAGGTTGCCCAACCATAGGTTTGCCAATCTAAAGGATCAAATGGGTCATCCGACGAATTGATTCCAATTCCGTTATTGAATACTCCATTATCGTATTGGAATGTTTCTCCCCATGAAGGCGTAAATGAAACTGGGCATTTCACCAATTATCTCTGTATTCGACACAGACTCTGCAAGGTCTGCTACTACCTGTCCTGCAAAGACCGGAATAACCACAAAAATGAACATGAGAAAGCATCACCTCATGTCTCCTCCTCATAAAATGAACCTCACTTCGTTCGGCTCTATTTATCTTCGCGCTACCACCTCCTTTTCTTTGTATGACATTACAAAAAATAAAGCATGTCTGAATTTCTTCTATTAAACTGTAATACCAGAAAATTGGATTGTGTCAAGTAAAAAAATTATTGCAATGTCAATAATTTGCACTATAATTATCTATGAGCTTGAAATGGTTTATCAGTTGGATTGTTATATTCCCGCTGCTCAAATTCCTGACCGGCGTTGAGATCGATGGTTCAATACCGAAACGTGGAGCGGCAATCTTGGCATGTAACCATGTCTCATTTTTAGACCCACCTGCGGTCGGCATCACTGCATGCCGCGAGGTCTATTTCCTTGCAAAACCAGGACTGTTTAGACTCTCAAAATTTTTCACCTGGTTGATTACCTCGTACAACGCACTCTCGATTGGTGGCACTGAAGGCATACGGAAAGCGATACAACTACTGAAGAGAGGTTATGCTATTGTCATCTTTCCAGAAGGAACGAGAATCAGAACAGGTGTCGTAGAATCGTTTAATCCTGGTGTCGGCTATCTCTCAATCAGCCTCGGCATTCCTGTGATACCAGTATATATAAAGAATTCTAACAAAAAATTTATTTCGCTCATATTGCGACTCAATAGATTAAAAGTTACATTTGGTCAAGCCATCTATCCTTCAGGCTACAAAAAAAGGCGCGAAGATTTTGAACATTTCGCACTAAAAATAAGGGAAGCGATTATCAGATTACAATGAAGATATATTGTGCAAAACATGGAGGATTCTGTTTTGGGGTAACGAGGGCGATCAAAACTGCACTCGATGCAGCAAAAGAGGGAAAGGCAGTGTATTCCTTAGGACCATTGATTCATAATCGAATCGCTGTTGAGGATTTGAGGAAAAAAGGGATTATAACTGTCGATACGATCGGTGAAATCAAAAATAAAAAGGTCATCATTCGTTCTCACGGTATTCATCCTGATATTCTAAAAAAGTTAAAGAAAAAAAATTTTGAAATAATTGATGCTACATGTCCCAGAGTACGTAGGGCACAGCGGTACGTTGAAAAATTAATAAAAGAAGGATACTATGTCATTATTGTGGGAGAGAAGGACCACCCTGAG
Organism: candidate division TA06 bacterium DG_78; assembly: GCA_001303225.1. Classification (GTDB taxonomy): domain Bacteria; phylum Hydrothermota; class Tepidihabitantia; order SM23-42; family SM23-42; genus DG-78. The sequence continues at coordinate 1,536 of LJNI01000086.1, forward strand.
GTCAAGGGTCTCTTAGGCTATGCAGGTAATAAAGCTGATATTTATTCTGACCAATTAAAACTCAAGAAACGCAGGGTCGGTGTCGTACCTCAAACAACCCTCGACATCGAACATTTCAACCAGGTTGTTTCAAACCTCATGGGCAATGTTTTGGAAATGAAAATTTACAATACAATATGCCATGAAACAATCTTGAGAATCAAGGAGGCGCTTCACATCGCAAAGAAGGCGGATCTCATGATTGTCGTCGGTGGTAAAAACAGTGCTAATACGACACGGTTATATCAAATTTGTAAAAAATATAAACGCGCATATCACATTGAATCGGTTGACGAAATTTCTCCAGCATGGTTTGCCGATGTAAAGAGCATTGGCATAACAGCCGGTGCTTCAACACCGAATAAGCAAGTCCAAGATGTAGTGAAATATTTGAGAAAGATGTTTCCTAAGTAACTACAGAAAATAAGCCCCACTTCGTTCGGCACTGTAATCTATCTGTTATCACTGTAATCGGGACATCAAAAATCTCTCTTCTCGAGCGCTTTTATTCCGATACGGAGTGGTACAACGATTGTAAAAATATTAAAAACAAAAAAACCAATAAAACTTAGGTATATTAACGGATAATTACTCGGTCGATGAAGATATGTCGTCGCCAGGTAATGGTATGCTGGAGTTGCGAGAATGAGAATTGAAATGCCGACATAGGCGATGCTCATCAGGGCGGCAATAATGCCACCACTACCTGCTGCAATCTTTGACGGGTTATCTACATCAAATTGCGGAAATCGACCACCGAATCCTAGATTTATTGAAACCAATGAAGCAGCAACAAAGAAGGCGATGAGTGGCATCAACATATATATTCGCTGATCTGTCTTGATAAAAATATTCGAAAAAATCAACAATCCTTCAATTATGATGATCGCCATCAATACGTAAAAAAAGTATTTTATCATGATGATTTTTCTAAAAGAGAGAGGCGATGAACCAATGATCCATATACCGGATTTTTCTAAACTGATTGTTGGAAAAATAAACCGTACGCCAAGTGTTGCTAGGACAAAACAGATGTAAGCAAAGTTGGCAAAAGATACGATTGTACGCCAGAGTGGGAATGTAAAGTAAATAGGTGTCCTGCGTAGTGAAAAGATATAGACAACCAGAAGAATGACAAATATCGATAACTGAACCCACTGAGTTGGTTCACGGATAAAGAGAAGAATATCCTTAAAGAGCAGTGTCTTGGTTGAACCAGACCGAAAGGATGTGAGAAGGGATTTGCGCTTGCTGAGATTACTACTGTGTTCACCAATCAAAAGCCATGATTGGGCATAGAGAGCCTTCGCCATGAAGAATGCAAAGATAGCCGTGCTCATGCTGACAAAGAAGAGGAGTAGGAAATAAAAAATACCCTGACTCGAGTTCACACTCAATCCTTTTAAAATATTACTCAACCACGTCGATGGCACATAACCACCACCCACTGTCGTGAGATTTGCAGCAAATCTGAGCAGTTCTTGTTCACTTTCCGTCTCAAAAACTTTTAAGATTGTAGGATTATTTAGCTTTATGTACAAAAACGTTAAACCGAGAATAAAACCAAATGCGAGGAGTATGACGTCGCGTGTTTTCAATTGGGGAAGGAGTCTCAAAATTACAAAAATGAGTACTGATGCAAGAGCTGCGGGAATGATTAAGTATATAAAGAGACTCAAGATTGAAAGGGGATAAAAGAGAAATCCTGCTTCAGTTGTCACACCGTATGCAACAACAAGGGGAATAGCAATAACCATCGTTGCCCACGATGCATAGAGGCAATTTTCAAAGAGTTTCGACAGGTAAATCGAAGTCGGTCGCACTGGAAGGGCGAATAGAAAATATAACTCTTTATCGTTGTAAAATGTTGAAAATGATGTAATGATATTACTAAAGAGGAGCATGATGAAAAAGACGAAGAAACCCATTTCGATAACCCTATCCATAAGTGCGATACCAATGATTTCGACTGCTATGAGGTAATTGAAGAGTCGAAAGAATATGTAATAGGAGCCAGCAAGAAAACACCCGATGACAAAGATAAACGATGCTATCCTAACAGCATTCATCGTCGTAATCGACTTCAGAATAATATTGATACGTGAGGTAAAGATTAAAAAGAAATCTCTCATTGAAAAATCACTGCAATCGTATTTTCACGCTATCGAAGACGGATAACAGGGAATGTGGTGGTTACTGTTACACATAATTATAATCATGGAATCGTTTCATTGACCGATTCTTCTGATAGTTTCAGGTATATCTCTTCGATATCTCGTTTCCCAGAAATCTTTGAAAGCTCGTCCAGGTTGCCAATAAATTTCATTTCACCAACGTTGATTATTCCAATTTTCGACGCAATATCTTTGGCAAACGAGAGTGTATGCGTACAGATAAAGAGTGTCTTCCCCTGGTTTTTGAGCTCGATGAATGTTTCACGGACGGTCTTGCTGCTCTTCGGATCTAAACCGACGAGTGGTTCATCTATCAAAATGAGCTGTGGATCATGGAGGAGGAGCTGACACATCACGACTTTTTGTTTCATGCCGTGCGAGTAGCCTTCTGAAAATCCATCAATCCACGCACCGACACCAAATCGTTTAAACAATTCCGCCATTTTCTTTTCATAGTCATCATGTTTAACATTGTAAATACCTGCAACGAAATTAATAAATTCGCGGCCAGTCAATTTACTATAGATAAATGGTTCATCTGGAATATAACCAATTCGCGACTTTGCCTCGAGTGGATTTTTCCTAGTATCGATGCCATTGATAACCACATCACCTTCATCAGGATGGAGAAGTCCTGCAATCAATTTGAGCGTTGTCGTTTTCCCGGCACCATTTGGACCGAGGAGCACAAAAATTTCTCCTGGTTCCAATTCAAGATTTAAATTTCTAACTGCCCATGTAGTACCAAATTTTTTCTTTAAATTTTTTATCACCAGTGTTTTCATGAGTAGTCGTGTTTACTCAATCAATCTTTCTTGAAATCCAGAACATCGATCTTCAGTTTACCGACTACCTTCAACACCTTTGCCTGTTCAGACAGCTCACCCTCTTTCAATTTCAGATGACCGATATCAGCAGGATATTGGTTGAATGTCGGATCAACCGGCACCCACGTACCGAGCCAAACTGCACACCAGGCATGGTAGAAATAGGCAACCCCCTGGAGATTTACGAGTCCAACGTAAATCTTTGTTGGAATACCGTAGGCACGGGCGAGAGCAGTAAACAATACTGCATGTTCATTACAGTCACCTTCCCGCGTTTTTAACACATCGACTGCTGACGGTAATGATGCTGTCGGTTTTTTCTCAATCATCGTGTAGACACCCTCAACCAATTTGCCAACTGCCTTTTTAACATCTCCTTCATCACCAATGAGCTCCTGTGCCTTACTGATTATTTCTCTATCACGGCACTGAATATAGGCTGAAGGCTCAAGATACTCGCTCTGTTCACTGATCGGAAGAGTAATATCGGGAAGTTCAGCAATATCACTACGGAACGATTCGATGATGAGTGGCTCGGTCGTGACCAGCCGTTGATAATCATCAGTAAGATCGAGATCTTCGCTTGTGATGTTTTCTAACTCCAGTTTGATATACGACAACTCTATTGGATCAGGTATCGGTTTATCAAGTTTCACTGAGAAAAATGGAATTAAATCGAAGGCATCGTGGGGTTCAATCTCGGCGAGTGCTTCTTCTTTGGAAAGCGGTATCATCTCTAATCCCATAGCCGGTGAAGATTCTTTTATCAAAGTGTAATTATCATCCAACCAGAGAAATGACGTTATTCCCATAAACGTAATTTCTACTCTCGTTCCTGTGTATTCTCTATCGAAGACCATCACCTTTTCTTTATCTCCCACAATGATTGTCGCTGCGGCTGAAGACTGTGTGATTGGGTCAAAATAAGGAAGTGCAATTTCATCACCTGGCTTGAGATTTTTTTTCTTAATAACCTCTCGTATCGCATCAGGAATGTATGGTTGCTCTTTCAGAATAATCGTCTGGGTGTGTGATGTTCCACCGGAAAAAGACGTCAATTCGAGTTGATTTTCTTTTATTACCCCCTCAATTTTTGCTGGATGGCCGAGCGTGGCGATCTCTAAGGTAAAATTCTTCAATGTATATTCTGTGTCAGTACGTGCAAAAAAATGCGTCGTGAGGGTACGTGTCTCATTCATGATATTCAATGTCATCTGTGTCCGATTCTCGATATGTAAACCAGTATCATATCTGTCAATCTTTGTGAACGAATAGCCGACCCGCTGGCCATGAATAAAGATACCTTTCCACTCATCGAAACGGTGAGGTGTGACAATTGATTCCTCATTGATACTAGTGGAAGTGGCAGGTTGTGGAATGTTGAAGATTAAATATATGCTTATACCAAAAATTACAACTACAAAAATATAGAGAATGAGCTTCTTCATATGTACTCCTTTGGATATTATATTCACTTGTCACAACGTCGTCAACCCTGCGTGGAAAATGTAACCGGGTGAGAGCTCTGAAAAAGTATTCTTCGCTCTCAAGATTACGGTGATAACAGAAAGATTACAGTGATATTTCACCGATTATTATCGTTGTAATCTTATGCAAATCACTGTATGCACTTGACTTCCCATAATTTTCGATTATAGTAATACTCCAGTCGAAAGGAGTGTTATGGCAGACATCTTACAGGAATTGATAGTGAGAAATGAGAGTAGGATTATCCTTATTGTGCTCGATGGTCTCGGTGATCTTCCTCATCCAGACAAAACAGCACTCGAAATTGCCAAAACACCAAACATCGATAAATTAGCTAAAGCAAGTGGTTTCGGCTTAACAATACCGATATCACCAGGGATCACACCAGGGAGTGGTCCGTCACACCTCGCACTCTTTGGCTATGACCCGATAAAAAATGAGATTGGTAGGGGTGTACTTGAAGCGCTCGGTATTGGTTTAGATGTTAAAGAAAATGACCTCGCTATGCGAGGAAATTTTGCAACGATAAAAAATGGAATTATCACTGACCGAAGGGCGGGAAGGATCTCAACTGATGAATGTACACGGCTCTGCAAGAAACTTCAGATAGCAATAAAAGAGATCGAGCATATTCCTGTTACTATCAAACCTGCCAAAGAACATAGATTTGTTGTAAAATTTGTTGGCGCTGGTCTCTCTGAAGACCTCACTGATGCGGATCCACAGAAAGATAATTCAAAGCCAGCTTTTGCTTCACCAAAGAATGATAAAGCAAAGAATACGGCTGAGGTTGTTAATGCGTTTATAAAAAGGACTGCCGAAATCCTCAAAGATGAGGAAAAAGCTAACTACATCTTACTGAGGGGATATGCAAAAAACCCTAATCTCCTTCCGATGTCACAGAGGTATGGAATACATCCTGCTGCAATTGCTACTTACCCAATGTATCGAGGGCTTGCGGCACTTGTTAGAATGGAAGTATTAAAAACCGGTGAAACTATTGCAGACGAGGTCGCGACGCTCAGAGAAAACTTTCTCAAGTATGATTTCTTCTTCTTCCATGTTAAAGGAACAGATAAGGCTGGTGAAGATGGCGATCAAGCACTCAAGGTGAAATTCATTGAAGAGTTTGACAGAAATCTGCCGGAAATTTTAAAATTAAAACCAGAAGTCCTCTGTATCACTGCCGACCATTCAACACCTACGATACTCCATTCTCATTCTTGGCACCCCAATCCTCTCTTATTAAGTTCAAAATACGTTCTCCCTGAGAAAAAAAGATTTTCAGAAAGAAATTGTGCAATAGGCACACTGGGAATGATGCAAGCCATGGACGTCATGCCATTACTCTTGGCACATTCTTTAAAACTCAAAAAATACGGGGCATAAAATGAAAAAATCAAAACACCTAAAATCAAAAACATCTACAAAAAAGAAGGTCCTTATTTCAGTTGCGAATAAGGATGGTATTGTTGAATTTGCCAGAACTCTAAAAGAATTGGGTTTCGAAATCATTGCTACAGGAGGTACACAAAAATTGCTAAAAGAAAACGACATCGATGCAGTAAAGATTAGCGAGTACACGGGCGGCACCGAGAGTGAGCGGGTAAAAACCTTAAGCCAGAAAATTGCCAAAGAGATTCTCGAAACCGGTGAGATAGGGCTCGTTGTCTGTAATCTCTACCCGTTTTTCGCTCAGAAGAATAAAATACTCGATGAAATGATCGAATTCATTGACATCGGTGGTGTGACATTAATCAGGGCAGGTGCAAAGAACTATCAGCACGTCGGCGTTGTCTACGATCCTGGACAATACCACGCTGTAATCGAGGCACTTAAAGAAAATGAGTTCACCGTAGATTATAGATTAAAATTAGCTCGTGAGGCTTTTGATTACATTGCATGGTATGATACAGTCATCGCAGATTACCTCAGCATGCAAATAGATCTAACAGAGAGAAGGTACTTCTCGACCGGTGCAGAAATTTTCATACCGATGCGGTATGGTGAAAATCCACATCAAAAGGCTGCATTCTATCTTAATCAATTATTTCAGGAAGAATTTAAAATTCACGGTGGCAAGCAAATTTCATACAATAATATACTCGATGCCGAGGTAGCGTTTGGTGCGGCGAATGAGTTTTCTGAAGAGATTGCCTGTGCAGTAATAAAACATCAGACACCGTGTGGTGTCGCCATAGGGAGCAATCAGGCAGAGGCGTTTGAACGCGCTTATATGGCAGATTCGTTATCGGCATTTGGCGGGATTGTTGGACTCAACCGCACGGTCACTCCTGAAACTGCCGAGCTCATTAAAAAGCACTTTTTTGAAGTGGTGATTGCACCAGATTATGATGCAAAGGCACTGGAGGTGCTGCAGACCAAGAAAAATTTACGAACTGTTCAAATCTCGCCAAACCTCATTCAGCCACTTATCTATAGGCCAGTATTCAGTGGCATCTTGATTCAGGAGCGAGACAAAACTGGCTACACAGACTGGGGAGTTGTGACGAAGCGGCAACCGACTGAGTATGAAACAGCAGCGCTCAAATTTGCCTGGAAAGTTGTTAAATGGACAAAATCAAATTCCATTGTCATTGCAATTAAGGGACGAACCGTCGGCATTGGTGCCGGACAGACATCACGAGTCGGTGCAGTAGAGATTGCGGTTAAACAAGCAGGTCATCAACAAGCTGGCATTGTTATGGCTTCGGATGCGTTCTTTCCGTTTCGGGATGGCATTGATGCTGCCGCAAAGGGCGGGGTGACTGCGGTTATTGAACCTGGTGGTTCAAAGCGTGACGATGAAGTCATTGCAGCGTGCAATGAGTACGATATTGCAATGGTGTTTACCCATATGCGACACTTCCGCCACTAAGTGCAGTATAATCTTAAAAATATCTCCGTAATCGTAGTTGCTTCGCAACTACAGGACTGCCCAAAGAGCAATGCTAAACTGAAGATCGTCCTTATCATCACCTGATACGTGATTGTAGTTATACCAAAATCGCTTACCAAAACCTACCTTTATGTAAAAATTGTAGAATATAGTATAATCCAAACCACAGGTAATATCTAATTTTCGCTCTACTGTACCTGAAGGAAATGGCGGTGTCCAGGTTCCTCCCTCTTCTTCATACGGTAGGAAGATACTTCCCTCACCCTTTCTTAGATACTGTAGTGTGATCGATGGATTGAGACTGTAGCAGTTCATAAATTTAATAGAAAATGTTACTTTGTCAACGTCATTACCTAGAGGGAATCCTATTGGGTGACTATTACGTTGATAGGTATTTATCTGAACTCGGTGTGTGTATACCCACTTATCAACACGTGTATAGTTGAT
>LJNI01000087.1 GCA_001303225.1 candidate division TA06 bacterium DG_78
CCCTCTCAACCTGATTATACACTCTATCAAATGTTGTCTGATTTATATATTTTTGATCTAATGCCACATAAAAATGACTCTGCAGCTCTGCCGCGGAAGAAATTGAGACAAATAGAAACTGAGCAAATTCTCTATTTGAACGACGTACAAACCCCTCTGGGATATTCCCCATAGTAGAAATTGCAGCTCCGGTACATTGATTTTTTAGACGATGATCATTCTGAAAAGCCTTACTCGATTTAATCACAGCATACACCATGTTAACTAATTTACGTGATTCTTTCCAGCATTCAAGGTCTTCGAAACGCTTGATTTTCATTTCAATCACCACAGGACGTAATTTTTATCTAATATACCAATACAATCGCAACCTGCACAGAGCTTGATCGCCTCTCTTTTCCCTGATTCTAACGCCTCTCTATATTTTTGCAACTGGGGCGTATGCCATATATTGATAATAGAATCTTCAGTGATATTGCCTAACTTGTAGTCAGAGTAATAGTCATTACAGCAGAGGATTACATTCCCTTCCCAATCAATAATAAGCTGGCATGAAGGACGCTGACATGATTCATTCTTTCTTGGATTATTTCTTTTAAAGATTGCACCAGCCCTGTTCATGAGATTGATCTCTTTCCAACTCCTTAAATATATATACAGAGGATACTTCTCTGCCAAGTATTTCAATCGTTTACTCTGCTCGCTTATCTTTGATTTTGGAGTGTCTTTTGGGATACCCATATTTCCATAATCAGTGACCTTGAGCATGTCGATGCCACTCCTTATCAATTCGAGCAATCGTTCTTCAGTGAGCAAATCGCCATTTGTGTTTATCTGAATAAAACACAGCGGCAACCTTTTTTTTGCGTAGGCAATCAACCTATGTAACCGTTTATCCAATAGAGGTTCACCGTAGTAATACGGCGAGAGCTTTCCCGTATAGCCCATGTCTGCCAATTCATCGATTATCCTGATCCACATTGCCTCTGACATAATTCCTTGCTTTTTACTGGGGAATCTGTCATGATTAAAGCAAAAATTGCATTTTCTATTACAGGCTGTGTAGGTATCGATATGTAAGGAAAGAAAACGGCCTGTTTTCTTATGAGCCCTGACTGTCAGTTTTTTTGCAAGCCACTTTTTGTAAATATAGAGGGCACGGTATAAAGGTAAAGGAATTTTGATAACGCCTTTTTTGCGGAGCGTTTTCCACATATCGTGGTGTTCTTTTACAAGCTTTGTATACGGCGAAAGAAGTATTTTTTTCATCTCAAGGAAAATCGGATACGTGCATACTGTCTACTGCTTACTGCCTAGTCTTTTTTGTAGTATTTTGAGTAATATTTATGATAGTAATGGTAGTAATAGGTTCCCGGTGTTCTTGGAACACTGTTCATCACCAGACCAATAATATTGGTTTTGGAAACCTGGAGGATCTCTTTAGTATTTTCGAGTTCTTTAAAACCTGTTTTTCCGTAGCGTGCAGTTATCAAGACACCATCACAGAAATTCGCAAGGTAGGTTGCATCGGCGAAAAGCAGTACGGGTACACCATCTATCACCACATAATCATATTTCTCTCTCAATGTGTTAATAAGGTCTCGCATCTTTTCTGACTCAAGAAAGATGAATGGATTCGGAGGAACATTACCAACAAGGAGCATATCTATTGATGTCTTTGGATTCTTTTTATCATTGTCTTTGTGCTGAATTTCAAACGGCATTATCGTATCCTCAAGATGAACATCACCCATCAGGATATCAAAGAGACCTTGTTCTTTATCGAAATTGGTTATATCGGTAAGGTGACCTTTTTTCTTTCGAAAATCAGTATCCATGAGCATTACTTTCTTCCCCATAGTTCCGAGCACGACAGCAAGATTAATACTTACAAATGTCTTACCCTCTTCTGGACCTGGTGATGTTAGGTACAGAATCTTATTTTTTTCCTCAGGAGCAGCAAAATCAAGATTGACAGCCAACTTTCTGAATGCCTCAAACTCTGCTGAAGAAACATCACTGCCCACTAGTTTTAGTGACTCATCGAGGTGTTCTCTCTTGACCTCTCCCCTTATCTTATCTGACACCTTCTGTATTGTAGAAGTAACCTCGTCACGAATCTTATTGATAATCTCTGTTATTTTCCCCTGCTTTTCTTCCTGTTCAACTTCTTCCTCAATAATTTGGGGTATCGAACCGTATAATGGAAGACCAATCTTCATCTTTACTGCCTCAGGCTCTTTAACTGTGTTGTCCACGTATTCGGCAATAAACACGGCAAGGCTACTTACGACGAGCGAGATAATCAGAGAAACTGCTAATGATAAAACTGGCCTGCGAGAGTTCACTGGATCTGGAGAAATCAGTGGCGGATTAATGATCTTTAAATCCGATGTCACACCTGCCTCCTCAACGCGTGTCTCCTCAAGCTTTCCAGCAAAAAAGGTGTATAATTTTTCTGCAGTTCCTCGATCCCTCTCAAGCCTGGCAAGTTGAATTTCATCATCAGGAACATTCTCAAGCTTTGACTGCAACATGTATATCTGATTGGCAACACTCGCAATTTCAGACTTTATCGTTGACATTCGTTTTGTGACTTCTTCATGCATTTGTTCTTTAAGACCGTCGAGTTTTGCTCTAATTTCAAGCACTTTTGGATGTCCGCTCGAGTATTCCTTTAATCTTCCTTTGAGCTCAGCTTCAGTTGCGAGGAGCTGTGAATAGAAATTCTGTAGCACTGGATCAGATATCAAGGTAGCTGCGAAATTCAACGGCGTATCAAGATTCTCCGCACCCATTGCCAGATATTCGTTCATATCAATGAGAATCTTCTGTTCAATCTGAAGCTGATTTTTCCTCGATTCGAGGTCAGAAACTTGATTGATCAGTGATTGGGTCGATGCTCCTAAATTAGCAATTTTTTTACTCTCTTTGAAGGTCTTTACATCCTCTTCGAGCCGAGTCAAGTTATTCTGATAGAGCGTGAGTTGTGAATCGATAAATGTCCGAGATTGAATGTACTGTCGGGATTTCTCGCTGACATCTTCCCTGATAATCTGTTCAGAGAGCACCTCAGCAATTCTCAGTGCATCATCTGGATTACCCCAGTGCACATTGATTCTCAGTATTCCTATCAGATTCACGCCTGGGAACAATGTTTTAGCAGTAACAAGTTGTTTTGATGCACCTTCACCTGAAAAAGGAATTTCAGATGGCCCCATCTCTTGTTCTATATTACCAGCTTCGAGAACTTTTATAGCTAATGAATTCCGTAAAGCAATAGCAATCTTATCTCTTGGATAGATGGTTATCTCATAAATCTTTCCTTTTACATCTCTTCCTGGTACTGGAATAACCTTCAGTTCAACAATACCTAAATCAACGTATTCATTCAGCAGGCCTTCTCTCGCGACACCACCGTTATCAGAAATTGAAAATTTGCCGTCGGCGATCTTTAGTCTTAACGGTCCTATGGGCTTTTTAAAATCTCTCTTAATATTCGTTATAATGGTAATATCAGCGCTTCCGTCTTTTATATGAGTATAGAGATTGAGTGTATCAACAACCTTTTCTGCAAGATTGACACTTAACAAGTTTGCAATGACCCGTTGGGTAACTGTTCCTATTTGCGTTATAGGAGCTTCACGACGTATTGACGAGAAAAATCCCTCAACCTGACTCTCGTGTACGACTCCTATATCAAAGGTCGCGCGGTAAATTGGTTTGTATGCCTTTGTAAACTGAACAATGAGAATAATAAAAAATACCGGAATGGCAATGTACAAAAATAAATTCTTTCTGCGCAAAAATTTGTTGAGAAGTTCATGAATATCAATCGGTTTTTCTTCTTCTCCGTAATAGTTTCTGTTGTTTATCTCTCTCATATGGTTTTCCTCATTCGTTGAGATTTTGGACGGTGATATATAGATTGAGTGCCGCTACAACAAAGGTGAGCGTCTGGACTACCAACCCCCAGTTAACAACGAATTTTTTCGATACGAATACCCAGTCACCAGACTTGAGTGCATAATTGCCTTCAATAAGACCCTTCTCCAGAATTTCACTCATATCCACTGTCTCAACAATAGGACTTCCCATTAAAAATCGCACAACATTTACCTTTCCTAAATTTGCTGCTGGTGTTGGCCCACCAGCAAGGGCGATATAATCAGTTACCCTGAGTCCCCGTTGATACTCAACTGCTCCTGGTCTTAGGACTTCTCCGAACACGGAAACATACGGTAGCGTCGGACTCTTGAGAACAATCGACACTACAGGGTGTATAAAATATTTTTTTAATTTAGCCTCGAGTAATTCAGTAGCCTCTTCAGTTGTTAACCCTATCACCCTCACCTCTCCGACGAGGGGAAATGATATCATACCATTGTGCATAACCATGAGCGTTCGCGACAACTCCTCTTCACCGAGCACAACTATTTCCAAAAGATCGCCAGGCTCAATATAATAAGAAGTCTCTTCCTGGTCTGATAACTTAGATTTTACATCTTTTACATCTGGTTTTTTTGGCAACGTGATATCTTCTTCATCTGATACTTTTGGCAATTCGACAGTCTCTTCATCTGGTATTTCTGATGATTGGACATTCTCTTCATCTCGTATTTGCGTAGACAAACTATTGAACAACAAGACTGGCGCATTATTCGCAAAGACGAACGTCGTTAGTAAAAGTAACACCACAAATTTTTTCATAATATCCTCCATGTATCAAAAAGGACGCAGGCTACCGCCCTTGTCAGCACAACTGCTGACCGCACCTAACCAGTAGGGAATATCACGTATCTTAATTATCGCATTCCCTCGTTGATAAGAATAGAGCAGCTGCGCTCTTTCAAATAGTATGCCTATTATTGTACCTGATATATAGGATTTGTCAAGTTAGCTAATAATGGGTATCCTGACGTTTAACTATCGATGAGCAATGTTATCCCATTATAACTATGTGTATTGGTTCTCTCCTTTATCTAAGAAGGATACACTGACGTGACGCAGATATACCGTCGACTTCAATGAAATACACATAGACACCACTGCTAACAGATCTACCATGGTTATCTGTGCCGTCCCAGTGTATAGAGTGACAGCCCTGCAGATACTTTCTCATCAACCAGAGATTTGACCATTTGCCCTGCGATATTGTAAACACGTAAGATGACCTTTCCAGGTTTTTATCAAGCAGTTTCACTCGTAATTTTTTTACTCTCACCGACGTACGTATAACTGTCAGGAATGTGTTCTTCTTGTTGATAGTGCCTCATGACGTATTGCCCGCAGTTGCTACCGATAAGGTTTTCTTCATTCTCACCAATGCTGATCAAGGTATCGAATCCATATGTTCGTAATGCTTCAACGACTTCGTACTGCATTTCCACTGCCGTGGATGAGATAAATGTTTTGATACTGTGTTTCACTGCAGCATATGTCGGATTTACCGGTGTAATTTTAATCATAAAATAATCGGGCGGAAAAATCTCATGCATTGTGTGAGGGTTCAATGGAATATTCTGACCGAGAGCAAAATTAAGAGCAATTTTTCTATCACCTGTTTGATAAAATTGTGAGCCGTACTCAGCGATCTTAGCTAATGACCACTTCGGCACTGGCATGAGTGTATCACGTATTTTTTCATCAGTAGAATGAACTGAAAATTGTAGTTGAAATTTACCCTGGCAATAGATATCTTTCTTAATAGTTACTAACTCATCAAAAAAATCATCTGTACCCGAAGGTGCAATAGTAGAAATACAGGGCAGTAAGCCGGGTGCCTCGTAACGAAAAGGTAACTTTCTCAATACCTCTATGACATGTTCATTGAATGATGGCTCTCCCATCCGCGCAAATTGGATTTTAAATTTCTTCGCTGGAATTTTCTGGTCTGGATACCTGTTTGACACGAGAAAATCGACCTGTTCAAGCATCTGTGTAACTGATAGCTTACCTCTGTAGCTTCCTCCAGCATCACATATGATACAGCGGACCGGACAACCAAATGAAGTAGATATAATCAAGACCCACTTGTCCTGTCGTGGAATTGGTGGTTGCAAAGATTCAACAAATTCTACAATACTGCCATCATCGAATTCGGCAATATAGACCTTTGCTAATTCATCTTTGCCAAAAGAATTTATTATCCTCATCTTGATGACGCTGAGAGCGCGGAATAACCGCCGAAGCCGCTGTAATAAATGAAAATCCTTGTCACTTCTGTGCTCTCTGTGTTTTAAGGTTATGATAAATGCTCATTGCGGCATGAATGCCGTCGCCAATGGCAATACCTGTCTGTCTCAGATTACCATGTTTGACATCACCGATAAAATATACGTTCTTATCTCCATTAGGAAATTTTTTACGCAAGGCTAAAGGTAAGAAATCCATGGCAGGTTCTCGTCCAATTGCAAAAAGTAAATAATCACACACTAAACATCTTTCTTTTTGCTTTTTAAATACTTTCACAATTGCACAATTGTTCAATTGTGCAATTGTTGAAATATCTGTATTTGGCATGTATGTTATGTTTTTCCTATAATCAGATTGTTTAATGCGTTTAAACAACAGAAGAAGACTTTTTATTTTGTTATTATAATTAAGAATAATTATTTTATTATTCCTTCCCAAATTCAATCCATAGTCAAATGCTGCATCACCAGCACCAACAATAATTATTTTTTTATTTTTCTTTTTTCGGAGTGGATAAACTTCAAAAAATATCCTTTTATCTAAGCCATTCAAATCAAACTGAGGGTGTTTAGGTTTTGTACCAGAACTTATAATAAGGAATTTTGTCGTATAGTTTCTTTTAGCATGCAGAATAAAATCGCCTCGATATCTTGTAACTCTAACAACGTGCTCTTTTACAATGTTGATTTTCCATTTTTCTAGATGTTGCTTAAATTTTTTAACTAATGCTGGACCTGATATGCCTTTTGGAAAACCAGGATAATTTTCAACTAAATAGGCATTATTTAGTAGTCCTCCTATTGTTGATTTTTCGAACAATAATGGATTTATTCCAAGTCGCTTTAATTGAACTGCTGCGGCAATTCCAGCTGGACCTGCACCGATAATTGCAACATCACTCTTTCTTTTCACCTGTCGATTATACAAATTAGGGATGAGAAGTCAACTATGTGCGTAACCAATATTTATTATTAGGTCATTATGTAATTATGTTATTGAGTAGTTACATTACCGCGACTAGGTTTTATTTTCACATCTTTACATAGTAATTAAATTACTAACTTCTTAATAACTTAATAACCTCATCAACCGTGACTGGTATGGCAAACCCATAGGAGAGGTTGAGTATTGTCGCATCATGCATCTCTTGTTTATAGGTTGCAGTACCATCAGTGACAAAATAGACTTCAAATCCTCTCATAAATGCAGAACGGGCAGTAGTTTCGCAACATAGGTTAGTGAGTACACCACATATGACGACCTGCTGAATACTTTTCTTTCGTAAATAGTCATCCAATGCTGTATCAAAGAATGCATCGTATTGATGTTTAGCTAATACCATACCTTGATTCGTATCAAAATCATCAATGATCTCACTCATCGGGTCATGTTCTTCGATGTTATCCCGCCACCAGCGACGCATCATGCTGTCTTCAGTATCAATATGACGAGTAAAGACGATTGGCTGTTTTCGCTTGTTGAAGACATCAATTAACTGTTGAATTTTTACGAGTAATGCACTACTAGAAGACACATAGGCGCTACTCGTTTTATCGATAAAGTACCGCTGCATATCGATGATAAGCAGGGCAGATTTTTGTGGCTGTAGTTTAAAGACAGTCCTCATTTGATTCTAATGTATAATGTAACGCTTACTGAAGTCATAACCTTCGGCTGAAGACACAGCTCTACTATTGACTCTTTGGTTCTACAATATCTAATCACAGAATATCGAAAGAAATTACATTTTCGGAGATATGAAGACATACATTAAACCTCTCATTTAATAGTTGAAGCCACGCTTCGCTGAAGATTTGATTCGTTTGCGAGTCGAAGTGATGAGATTCGTTATCTTTACGGCTAAAATGTGCAATCTTTTCTGATATAACTTATTAGTTCTGTCATCTATATACCCATTGTTATAAGCCTCAATTAAATGATTGGAACTTTCTTCAACTGAGCCGTTCGCAATGTTATAGAAAGAAATCTTTTCTTTGGGAAAAAGTCTCCCCCAACCTTCGGCAATGTTAGCAGGAATAGACCGAGCAGCACGTAGTAAATCATTCGTTAAAACATATTTTTCTCGGCCAGGGAAAGTTTTTACAAGCTCAGAAATATTTTTAGAAAATTCAGAAGCTAATTGCCATACAATTAAATCTCTAAAACTTCTAATCTTTTTCATTATTCAATCCTTTCAGCGTAGCGTATCTTCAAGGAAGTGTGCCCTCAGCGAAGCAACTACAGCGCATCATGTCTTTCTATGCAGCTATTTAGGGTAGCCTACCGGAAGAATGTAGAGTGGTTCTTCTTCTCGGAGGTCACAACATTGACTGAGTTTTGCATCATCGAATGCGCCGATCGGTACTGAACCTAACCCTAATGCTACTGCTTCGAGAAGAACATTCTGCGCGCAGTGTCCAACTTCGTTGTAGACATACTGTATGCCACGTTTTCCATAGCGGTACGTTGTTCGTTCGAATACAGCGGTAACCACAATAACTAGACCAGCATCGGCAATAAACATCTGGTTTAATGCTGCCCGGGCAATATTCTTTCGCACATCTTTATCACTCTGTTTTTTTAATACATGACTCTGCGGAATGTAGCGAAATAGTCCATCATGTTTTGCAACAAACAACTCGAGTGGATACGTTGCTCCGGCTGACGGTGATGACCGGAACCCACGAGTCTTATCAGTAATTCCTTGCGCTGCCCAGAGAATATTCGAAATTTCCTGAATGCTTAAACTATCACCCGTAAAATTTCTTATTGAACGTCGTGCCTCGATGCACGCCTCAATCGACTTATTGGTAAATTGAGCAACAGGTAGTTTAATCATATTTTCTCCTTGAACTAATAACAATAAAATTGAAAGAATACACACGTGTCCTCCTTTTATTTATGGTATTCCCTCGCACAACCGTGCTGCGACGCGTGCAGTGTTACAATGAATTTCAACTGTATCATTTATATCTTCAGCATAACCACCAGCAAGTACA
>LJNI01000088.1 GCA_001303225.1 candidate division TA06 bacterium DG_78
CATAGAGAAACATTTTTTATCTTCTCCAAAATTTCTTGTGGTGTTATGAGCACACCATCAACACGGTTGACCTTTACAACATCGCAGCACGTTGCACACGCCACTTCATGACCTATCTGGCCAAGATTCATCTCTGGAACAATGAATAATTTGATACGTTGTGAAATTGTTCTTAATTCTTTATCAGGGAATGGCCACAATACGTACGGCTGAAATAATCCAACTTTAATGCCCTCTTTTCGTGCGAGCTCTATTGCCCGGCGTGCAGAACGAGCACTCGAGCCATATGCAACGACACATATTTTGGCATCATCTAAATAATCTTTTCTGCATACAACAATGTCATTCCGGTGCCGTTCGATTTTCCGATTTAAACGATTGTAGAGGACATCGATTTTTACCGGATCATTGGTTGGAAAGCCAGTTTCATCGTGACTCAAACCAGTAACATTAAACCGATAGCCGGTGCCAAAATCTGCAATCGGTGGAATATCAGTTTCGGTGCATTTGTACGGTTTATATGTTTTGGGAGATTCTGTCGTCCGTGTTCGATCAATAATCTCTATCTCTTCACTTCGTGGAATAACAATCTTTTCATTAATGTGAGCGATGATTTCATCGAGCAGCACAATGGTAGGTACACGCAACCATTCTGCATAATTAAATGCCTTTATTGTCCAATCGTAAATCTCACGTACTGTAGAGGGTGCAATAACAACGACAGGATGATCACCATGGGTGCCCCAACGAGCTTGCATAACATCGGCTTGAGACGGCAGAGTTGGAAGACCAGTACTCGGACCGCCTCGTTGTACACTAACAATAACACATGGCACCTCAGCCATCGAGGCGTAACCAATATTTTCTTGCATTAAAGAAAACCCAGGTCCGCTTGTCGCAGTCATCGATTTCACACCAGCTAAGGAGGCTCCTATGATCGCAGCCATCGAGCCAATTTCATCTTCCATTTGAATAAATACTCCGCCGACTTGAGGTAAACGGTACGACAAAACTTCTGCAATTTCAGAAGAAGGTGTTATTGGATATCCCGCGAAGAAACGCATGCCAGCTACGATCGCTGCTTCGGCACATGCTTCATTCCCGGTCGTTAATTTCACATCTTCATGGCATCTCATGATGTACGGTCCTCTGTTTGGTTAACCTTTATTGCAAAATCTGGACAATAAATTTCACATAACTGACATCCTGTACAGGCATCAGGATTATCAACCTTAACCTTACCTTTGTTCATGGTGAGTACGTTCTTTGGACAGAAAGCTACACAAATTTCACAACCCTTACACCAATCTTCGTTTACCACCACAATAAATTTGCGTGTCCCAACCGCCATATGGTTTGATTATAGTTAAAAAGGTAACAAAGTCAAGAATGCGACTGCTATTGAAAAATATGTGACAACGAGAAAATGCTACAAATGGAGGTCCAAAAAGAGGTTTAAAAACTCCCGAACAAAGATGGTAACTGGAATTGCAAGAACAAGACCCCAGAATCCAAACGTCGTGCCGCCGAGAATGAGAATAATCATGACAATGACCGGATGGAGTCTCGAAGCCCTGCCGATGATAACTGGTCCCAAATAAAAATTCTCGAGAAGCTGTTCACCGACATACACCAAAACGATTTTAATAACATTAACGAGAGGCGTAGGGCTCAAAAGGCCGATCAGAATAGCTGGAATAAAGCTAAGTACATATCCGATGTTGGGAATAATGTTACAAACACCGGCAATGACGCCCAAGAGTAAATAATATTTTATTCCTAAAAGCCACAGGGTAAAGCCAACGATAAATCCAACAATGATAATCAACAGTATCTGACCTCGGAAAAATCGGGCAAGAGAAAAATTTAGTCGTTGTATAAATTCATCGATGCGTGCCCTCTCATGTGTGCCAAAGAGATTTCTGAACCAATTCGTTATCTCGTTACGATCTGAAAGAAAGAGATATGCCGAGAGAGGAATGACGACGATATTGTAGACCAGTATGATAATACCACCGATGCCTTTGCCAATCTGTCCCATCGTCATGAAAAGACCACTAACTATCTTGGTTAAATGCGTTGTAATAGTATTGGTGATGATATGGGGATCGATTTCAATGCCTACCTCAACCAGTTTATTGATAACAGCACCAGAAAAGCTTTGGATCTGTTGAATTGCTTCGGGAATTTTACTGATGAGACCCTGCATTTCGTTGATGAGGCCAGAAAATATTAAGAAAAAAATGAGGGGGAAAATAGCCACGAGCGGCAAGAGAAAAATGAGAATCGCAACAGGTTTTGGTATCTTCCTGTGCTCTAATAAATCAACGAGCGGAGCGAGAATGTATGCAATTCCCACACCAATAATAAATGGTGCAAGAATCGAAAAATAATGAAAAATAACATAGAGAAACAACAGGAGAACACTCATTAAAAATATCTGGCGCGCTCCCTTTTCTTTCCTATAGGGCCAGACGAGCGTAATCGTCAGGATCAAAAGCCAGATCGGTGCGAACGTTTTTGAGAGCACAATAAATGCTGCGATAAGGATTATCGCAATATAGAACACTACATTTCTCATGAAATTATTATACCTGCCTTGGATCTAAAATCAAGCCTTGACTTTAAATACCATCTGGATAGAATAGGCGGTGGAGAATATAATGAACTATAAAAATTACATCATACTATCTTTGTTTGTATTGCTAGTTGGATGTGCGCCTGAAAGTCCGACCATAGTAAGCGTAGGTAATGAAACTTACACAATCGCCGATTTTAAAAACTTGTACCAATTTACTCCAACAGATGACTCGTTAAAGAGAATGAACCTGGTAGACGAGTTTGTGACTTACGCCTTAATGGTAACGGAAGCACGCTCGCGTGGCTATGAAAATGATCCGATTGTCGTCGCTGCCTTTGAAACAAACATGAAAGATGTCATCAGCCGAAGTTTCTATCAAGCAGAAGTGCTCGACAAAATCAAAGTCACTGAGTCAGATATCCGAAAGATCTACAACAGTATTGTCGAACAATATCATCTCGCAAGGATTGTTGTTGCTGCAGAATCTCTCGCTCAAAATATCGAAAAGAAACTGAGAGGAGGTGTCGTGTTCGATTCTCTCCTTAAATTCTCACTCGATACCATGTCAGTCAACGGAGATATTGGGAAAATCTCGGCAGCAGCATTACCTCCTGAAATATTAGAGCAGCTAAGAAAGACTAAAATCGGTGGAGTTACGAAGGCTATACCTTTCGACGGTTATTACTACATATTAAAAGTGCTCGATTACAAAATAGCCGATGCACCAAAATATGCCGATGTCAGAGTGAATATTGAAACCAACATTATGAGAGAGCGGGCAATGGACAAAGGTAGTGAATTTGTGCAAAAGATTATTGAGAAGGCGAAGGTTGAATATAATGAAGAAGGACTCAGCCTCTTGCTGAAACCCGATTCACTCCTCACTGAAGCTGATTTGAATACATGGGTTGTAAAAAAATACGATACATCGTATGTCTACGTGAAAACAATTAAGAATGCCGTGCAATATCAATACCGGCAGTCATTTATTGCCCCTCAGCAACTCATCGATCGTGTATTAACGCCCGATCTTATCTACGATGAAGCAATCAGGAAAAATTTTGACAAAAAACCTGAAACACAAAAGAAATTGCAGCACACACTAGGACAGCTTCTCTATCAGAAATTGTATTCTGATGAAATCCTGGAACATGCGACAGTAGATTCCATGGAAGTGGTAAAGTATTATAAAGAAAATAAAAGGGATTATCAGGGCAAAAACTTCAGTGATATATATTTTCTTATAAAAAATCAGTTGCGAGAACAGATAATCCAATCGTTAAGAAATAATTTATTTGAAGATTTAAGAGAAAAATATAAACCAGTAATCAATGACGTGGCAGTTGCGAAATTATTGAAGGAGGAGATGTGAAGAGAGTAGCATTTTTACTGATCTTAGCGCTGCTCATATCATGTACCGAAAAAGAGCAGGACGTTATTGTGAAGGTTGATGGATCAACCTTCACCAAGTCTCAATTTGAGCAATATATACCGCAATCAGAGTACACAAAACTAACCGATGCACAGGTGAAGGATTTTCTCGACAACTGGGTTGATCAAGAAGTTTTGTATCTCGAAGCAAAAAAGAGAGGCATTGAGAAAGAAGACTCAATCCAACTTGTGCTCAATCAGTATAAGAAAAATCTTTTAGCAATGGAGCTCGTTCGTAGAGAATTCAGTGGGACGACAGTTGTTGAATCAGAAATCAGAGATTATTTTGACGAACACTACAATGAATTTTTGCATGCTGTCAAAGTAGCTCAAATTGTCCTGTCCAACTACGATCTCGCAGTAAGAACATTGAATGAAATAAAGGCAGGTGCAGATTTCTACAAGCTCGCAAAGGAACGGTCACTTACGAGGTTTGAGAATCCCGAAAATCCTAAAATTGAAACTGAGTATCTTTTGAGAGGTACGATTGCTGACTTCGCAACTGAAGAAGTCATCTTTGCCATGGAACCTGGAGATGTCTCGAAGGTTATCCCCTATGTACAAGGTACATACCTCATTGTCAAAATGATTAATAAAAGAAAAGTAAAAGCCAAAGCCGAATACGATGATTATCGAGATGCAATCAATAATTATCTCCTGTCGAAAAAGTATCAAGGCTTTCTCGTCCAATATGTTGATGATCTGAAAACACAATATAAGATTACGATTGACCTTGCTCCTCTGAAGAAACTCTAAACGTGTAGTTATTATTCTGTAGTAATGTTCCTCCTCGCTTTTCTTATCTCGACGCTCGCTGATCAGATTGCTGTATACGTCGGCAATGATGTCATTCTCCTCAGCGAGGTCAGAGAAAATGCAGTATTTCTGGCTAATGACCCAGCCACCCAGACAGTATTCACTAACACCGATGAACTCACGGAGTATGTAATCAGTGAACTTATCTCACGAAAAATGCTTTTACTCGAAGCCGATGCCGAGTCAATCATTGTTTCGCGCGACGAGATAGCGCGGCGGGTCGATCAGATGATTGCAGGCATAAAACAAAGGTTTCCATCTGAAGCAGATTTTTACAAAGCGCTCGAGGAGCAGAATCTCACTGTCGATAACTTACGAAAGAATTACGAAGATAACCTGAGAACCCAGATGATCATGCAACAACTCGTTCAAAAAAAATTAGCCACTAAAATTATGATCACACCAATTGCTGTGAATAAATTTTACGAGGAATTCAAAGATTCGATTGCGATTCTTCCGGGTCGAGCAAAGCTTTCTCATATTCTTCTACCGATACGGCCGAGTGAAGCCCAATTGCAGAAAGGGTTCGAAAAAGCTTTGGAGGTTTACAAATTACTCCTTGCTGGTGGTGACTTCAGTATCATCGCTCAAGAATTCTCTGAGGATGAAAATTCGAGAAAAAAAGGTGGTATGTTAGGAAAGATCAACCGTGGAGAAACACTCGAAGAATTTGAACAGATGGTATTTAGTCTCAAGCTAGGTATTGTCTCACAACCCTTCATAACGCGTTTAGGCTACCATATTGTCGAGGTACTCAATAAAGGAACCGGCTGGGTACTCGCACGACAGATTCTAATTAAGGTTGAGATTACACGAGCAGACACACTGAGGACTGAAAATGTTGCTAAACGGCTCAATGAATTGATTACGCAGGGTGCAGATTTTGATAGTGTAGCGAAAGTCTATTCAGAAGATCCTACTATTGACCTTGGCGAATTCTACATCAACCAACTTACCCCTCCTTTTGACAAAGTTGTAAAAGAACTCGATGAAGGTCAGTTGAGTGAACCGGTCCTCACACCGTATGGATACCACCTTATTTATATTAAAGAAAAAGTGCCTGAACGATTTTTGAGTCTCGAAGAAATGCGTGATCAAATCTACCAGTACCTCTACCAGCAAGAACTTCAAAAATATTACACACAGTTAATTGAGGATCTGAAAGAAAAAACATTCATAAAAATATTTGAAACGATGTAGATTAGTCACATCATTAGGTCCATCAGGCTATAAGACTATTCAACTATCAGACCAGCCGACTGCCCCTTGATAGTTCTCTGTACATATGTATAATCAAGCATGACAGTATGCATACTCATTTTTCTTTTGCAATGGCAACAGCGTGTAGCATACAATATTACAGGCTATCTCGATACCGAAGAGAAATCATTACGAGCCGTTGAATATCTAACGTACTTCAACAACTCTCCTTACCCACTCGAGACCTTCTATATTCACCTCTATGCCAACGCCTATAGAGATACGACTACTGTCTATGCACAGGAGATCAAGAAACTCCATCCTTTTGTAAATTCTGATTTTCTGAGGTCGAAAGAATCAGAGCGTGGATATATTGATATAAACAGCGTGAAATACGAGGGTAAATTAATAGAATTTAAAATAGACGAAACAATAATGACGATATTCTTGAGTAAACCAGTTGTATCTGGTGATTCTATTGTACTCGAATTCGATTTTTACCTAAAGATCCCTAAACAATTCTCGCGACTCGGCTATCAAAACAACCATTACGAAATGACCCAGTGGTATCCAAAAGTTTGTGTATTTGACGACGATGCTTGGCACCGTGAACCCTACCATGCACTCGGCGAGTTCTATGGAGAGTTCGGTTCTTTTGATGTTGAAATCGACCTTCCTGGTGATTACGTCGTTGCTGCAACCGGGGAAAGGATCAATGAAGCAGATAGGGAATTCATGGATGCGCTAATCGACGGTCGAAGAATTGATATGGGTGAGCGAAAGACAGTACGCTTTATTGCAGAAAATGTTCATGATTTTGCCTGGGTCTGTGACCCAGATTTTTTGGTCAAGAAATACGAAGCCGACAGCGTTATGATCTGGGTCTACTATTTACAACAGTTTGATAAAAACTGGGAACATGCTGGTGCATATGCAGTCGATGCGGTAAAACGGTATGACCAGTGGTATGGCATGTATCCGTATAAGAATCTAAGTGTTGTCTCTGGATACCACCCATCTGGCGAGGGGATGGAGTATCCTAACCTCATCATTGTTTGTATCGGAGAAGATAGGTTCACAAGATTCTTCGAAGAAACCATCATTCACGAAATTGGCCACCAGTGGTTCTACGGCGCTTTAGGTTCTAATGAAATAGATGAGACATGGCTCGATGAGGGGTTTACTAGTTATAGCGAAATTCGGTATTTCGAAGATAAATACGGAGAAAAAAATTCTCTTCACAAATTATCATTTCTTTCACCACTTTCAGTACGGTATTACCGTACACTATTGTATTATGTAACACAGACGAACGAACTCGAAAAACCGATTTTGACTCCAGCGTACGATTTTATTGACACACCAATTGCGTACATAAGTAGTGCCTATGCGAAACCAGCACTCTTTCTTTTTCACCTTGAAGGTATTTTGGGCAGAGCAATATTTGATAAAATCATAAAACGATATGTTCGAGAATATACATTTAAGCATCCACGAACAGAAGATTTTATACGAATATGCGAAGAGGAAAGTGGACAGGAGTTACAATCATTATTTCATTCATTTCTTTACACAACAGATTTCTGTGATTGGGCAGTGCAAAACGTATCAGGTAACCGTGTGGAAATCGAAAATCGAGGTGATTTCTTCATGCCGGTTGATATCGTGATTACAACAGAAAGCACAGAAGACACTTTAAGAATTGATACTCAGCAAAAATTTCATACGATTATCGTGCCAGGTGCGACAAAAATTAAACGAGTCATCATTGACCCGTACCAATACTCTTTCGAATCCAACTACTGGAATAATCACTACCCCAGGAAACTTGAATTCAAGCCGATTATCGATGTTCCGTCATTTGATTCCTATCAGATATTCTATTTACCGTATCTCTGGTACAGTACGTATGATGGCATTACTATTGGAGCATACTTATTGGGAACTGAATTCGCAGACATTGATTTCATAAAAGGTCGACACCAATGGACAGCCGGCTGCATCTACGGTTTTAAAAGTAAGAATTTTTATCCTGTATTTAGTTACCAAACTCCAATAATTTTTAAACGAGGCATGAGGACTCGACTCGTGTTACAGGGATCTAATTCGAGCGATGAATATAATTTTGGTCTTGGGTTCACCAATAATTTTGGCATTCCATTTTCTCAGTCTCCAGAAATTGCACTCAATACTATGCTTTCATTTTATAAATTAAATTCTTATGATTTAGTTGATTCTATCGATTGGGAGTTCGGCAGAAATATTGTCTCTGAAAATCATGTGGGATATCAACATCATGGTTGGAACATCGACATTTGCTTATCTCTCGCACATAAAATAATTGGAAGTGAATGGAAGTATGTGAAGACGACGATCGAGATCAAAAATGACATAGAAACATTTATTCCTGTTTCACTCCGCATCTTTGCAGGAAGGATTTTCGGGAGTGCACCAACCCAAGAACAATTCTTTTTGAGTGGTGCATTACGCATCAGTCTCCTCGCAGACCTCTTGTTCAATCAAAGAGGATACTTCTCACCACAGGAGCACCTCCATGTTGCTGGTGATGGCAATATGCTCGGGTACCAAACAATGCATATAAAATCTAATGAAATGTACTGCCTCGGTATTGAACTGCCGGCAAAATTCCCAATCCGGATCTTCGCTGATATTGGTTACTGTAGAGAGTATGTAGCTGATTTTGGCGCAAAGGTCGTCCTGGGACCGATTTCGTTCAATTTTCCGTTCTACACAAGAACCAATGAACCATGGAAGCTTCGTTGGTCAATAGGGTTGTAATACGAGAAAGCGATAGACAGTAAATAAAATACAGCAGAATAAATTCTTCTTGATTTCAGGATAACCATTATTATAATAGTAAGCTGATATGTACAAAATGAAAGGAGACAAAATGAACACAAAGATAGCAAAAGTAGTGATCAGTGCTCTTGTATGTATATGTTTTGTATCTTGTGGTGAAAAGACTGAAGAGAAAAAAGTAACAACAGAATATGGAGAAAAAGAAAAAGCAGCGCAGGAAATTGCAGGTGCTTGGCTTCAATTAGTTGACGCAGGAGACTACGAAAAGAGCTGGGATGATGCTGCCGACTACTTCAAAGGAGCTATATCAAAAGAAGATTGGAAAAAATCTCT
>LJNI01000089.1 GCA_001303225.1 candidate division TA06 bacterium DG_78
AGCCCTCTTCGGGCTACTGTATCCGTGATTCGAGCGTCGTAGATAGCGTTCCTTTCTATACCTGGAGCTATGGTTGCACTCCCACTGCCTCAGCTATGCTTATGGGATATTGGGATGAGAGAGGTTATGGAAGACTCGTCGACTACTTCTTTGACCACCCCGATGTTCCAACTCAACAGACAATATACAATGTGCCTAATGTGCAAAAAGAACTCGCAATTGAAATGGATACGGACACAATGCACGGTGGAACGTGGGGTGATTCAGTACCGGGCGGCCACATGCGGGTTGCAAATGATATCAATGGATACAATTTTAACTCAACATTCACCTTCGGTGGTGATTGGAATAATTGGTGCTGGAACTTGATAAAATCTGAGATTGATGCAGGCAGACCATTTCACTGGATGGTCAACGATTACCTGAGAATTGGTCCACACCACGGTGAAATCGACACTATGTATCCAGTCAACCACTCAATTGCGGCAATTGGTTATATAGACAATGGAGCCTTAGAAAACGATTTTGTCATCGTCCATGACACCTGGAATGCATATGTAACGTATTGGGCGCTCTACACCACCTATGGTGATTACTCGTACAGTAGTGTTGCAACCCTTGTGCCTGGTGGAGCTGAATCCAATAACGTAAAATTAACCTTTCCAACAGGTGGTGAAGTCTTCAGGAGCGACAGTACATATGATATAACCTGGACAAGTACAGGAGGTGGTATTGATCATTGTGCATTGTACTACTCATCGGATAACTGTGAATACTGGGAAACGATCGAAGATATCGCCCCAAACACAGGGTCTCATACCTGGATTGCCCCAGTTGGAAACATGGAAAATGTGCGAGTAAAAATAGATGCATACAGCAGTTCGCGAGATCTCTTGGCCGACGATGCGAGCCGCGATAACTTCGAGATTGCAACTGGAAATGTAAGTGGTATCGACACCATCGCCTACGAGAACTACAGTCCCTATTATGTCGATGCACTTCCTACTGTTTTAAATGGATACCCCTCAGATTACTACAATGTAAGGTTCACACCAATTGACGATTGCAGTCTCCTTGTAGCACAATTTTATTTTGCGAGGAGAGGAGGAACAGGATGGACCTTAAGGGTTTACGTCTGGTCAGACAACAATGGGTTTCCTTATGAAATAATAGATTCTGTCGATGTACCAGACGACAGTATCAATACAAGACACGATGAGACGGGCTGGACCCGTGCATACCTTGCTGAGAAAAATATAAAATTTCCAAAATTCCACGATTTTCATATCGGCTATTCCCTCATTGGAGCAGGAGCTGGAGATAGCCTGCCTATCATAGCTGATTATGGCTTCACAGACCGCAGCAGTGTATACTGGAATGGTAATTTTGTAACTTTACATTCACTAACCGGAGGTGGCCATAATTACTTCATCGATGCGATTGTGAGCTATGACTACGAAGGGTGCGAGGAGGACAAACAACCTATAGTAACACCTGTCGTTTCCTCACTTAACCAAAACTACCCAAACCCATTTAATCAGTTTACGACAATCGATTATCAACTCTCAGCTGCAGCCAATGTACTATTAACAGTTTATGATGTAACCGGCAGAAAGGTTAATACATTACTAAACGAATATCAAAAGGCAGGCAATCATAGTTATGTTTGGAATGGTACAGACAAACAAGGTAGGAAATTGGCTAATGGAATCTATTTTTATGTTCTAAAGGTAAATGAAAATCAAAAGAGGAAAAAAATACTATTGCTTAAATAAATATAACATCAGATTAAAAATTATCATTTTGCTGAAAGTAATAACACAAACTGATTTAGTAATATATTTTGCGAATTATGGCAATATTAAATATATATGGACTTTTGTTACTGTTGTTCATCTTTGCTCGCTAATCTTTCTTTCAATTCTAAAAGCAGCCTGATCGCTTCATCGATCTTACCACCAGCGATTAATCTACTCACCTTTGATTTATATTCCATCTTGATATTTGTTTTATTAGATTCACCAAGGTTTTCCATATCAAATTCCTGCATACCCTCAGTTCTAAATTCAGTAGTAGCTGGTTTCATTTTTGTCTCCTGTACCGGCACACTCGGAGGCGGACTTTCCGGATGAATTTCTCTGACCTCAATATCAGATGGCTTACGAGCTTCCTCTTGCTCCTTCTCTGCTGCTTTTTTCTTTTTAATGAAGGTATCAAAGACTGATTTACCCTTTTTCTCCTTTTTCAACTTATCAATAATGTCCATCATTCACTTCCTCTTTATAATAGTATCACTCTTCAATTTTACCTTCTTTATATAAATTAATGGCTTCTCGCGCCTCTTGATTTGATGGATCGATCTCGAGCGCCCGACTGTAGGCTTTTATTGCATCGTCGAATCTCTCTAAATCAATCAACGCCTTACCAAGATTCACATATGCGAGGGGATAGTTCACGTTTTTCTTTATTGCCTCTTGGAAGGAAACAACTGCATCATCAAATTTCTTCATTCTGATATAGAGTAATCCTAAATTATTGTGAATCTCTGCTAAATGAGGTTCCAATTTCAACGCTTCGGTGTATATCTTTCGAGACTCATCAAAACGGCCCAGTTCGACGAGCAACAAACCCTTAAGGTTTAAATATTCAGCCATCTTCTCTATCTCCAGTGCCTTATTTATTTCGTTTAGCGCGAGTTCATAATTGCCACGATAATAGTACAAGGTCGCCCGATCAAAGTGGTCAATGCCCTCTTGCTTTTTAAGCATGCGTTGTTCTTCTTTGTACCGTGCATCTTCTTTTTCAAAATATCCTTTTATGTTTTCAAGTATTACTTTTGTATGATCTGATAGTTCTGTCTGGCGACTCAATGAATCTTTAAATTCTTTCTGGACTTCTTTTGTCATTACCCGAAGCCCACTATTGAGCTCTCCAAACTTCTCGGACAACTTTTCGACATCATCAAAGGTTTTTTTATACTGTTTCTCAAGTGCACCAATTTCTTTTTTCATTTCATTGATAAGTTTCTCCATCGACCCATGTAAGCCTTCGCCTACTTTTTCTACGCCTTTACGCATACCTTCAGCGAGCCCTGCAATCTTCTCGAGCGATTCGAGATAATTCTTATTGAGGTCACTCATCGTACTATTTATAGTAGCAAGGTTACCAGAAGAGGATTTAAATAAATCTTCAAATTTCACTGCTGTTATCTGCATAGCATCAAATGATGTAATCTGATTCATTTTCAGCTCATTTACTTCAGCCTTCACGGCATCGATATATTGAGCAAGCTCATTTTTGAAATCTCCTGACAGTACGCCATAGAGTATCTCACCGAGTTTATCGAATTTTGCCACAATACTATCAAGACCATTGACCATCTCATTTTTCACTCCCTCAATTTCAGTTTTAACAAGTTCATTTGCACTGTTAATGCCACTCACAACGGCATCCATAATATCAATTTTCTCAAGGATTTTATGACTACTTGCCTCAACTTTATCAATTTCTCGTCCGATTGTTTCCATCCCTGACTGATTTGTTGTAGTCAATTTTTCCAGAGTGCTATTCAAAACATCAAACTTCGGATATATAGTATCACTGTACTCCGCAAGTTCATCAAAAAGATGTTCGTTAACATTTTTTATCTCCATAACAATGCTCTGCACCGACACCATATTCTCGGCAAATTTATTAAATCCATCCTTAATCTCTCCGAGTTTATTAGTTAACAGCTCAGAGAGTCGGTCAAATCCAAGAATCAGCACCTCATTCTGTTTTCTCATGATATCAAAGCGCTCGTGTACTGTTGCTTGTAATGTTTGAACTGTGTCTGATATTTTAGTACTCATCGTATCGGTCTGTCCATCTATTTTTTCCTTCATATCTGTAAAACCACTTTTGATATCATCAATTAAAACTGCTGTTTTCATATTTGAAGAGAGTAATGAGCACATATTAGTAGCCCCATCATATATCATGCACTCGCTCTTTATGCAATCCATTACTTCGATATCCTCACCAACTTTTTTCCTCTCTTCATTTAATATGTCGATTTTTTTTGTGAGGAAAGGACACTTCATCAACTCCTCCCTTCGATAAAATATCTTCCTTTTACCAATCTTCTCTTTTGGGCAAGCTTCTCATAGCTCGCAATTCTTTGTTCAACACCCGCAATGTCTGCTTGTCTCAATACCGTAGCCGCTGCCTCATATGATCCCATTGCTTCATAGATATCTGCATAGACCTGTGCAGTTTCCCTGTCAATCGATAGGCTCTGTATTGTTTCAAGTGCATCGATTGGACGATTCTTCGCAAGGTATAATTTTGCCTTAAGTACTGTGTGGAATTTAGCAGAAAGTTTATTCTCTGGTGCGAACCGAAGTTCCTTTTCAGCATCGGAGATCCTATTCATCATCAAGTAGATATTTGCACGTTCCAATCTATCTTCATCTTTGTTTCCTTTTAACATTCCGATCTTCTCGTTAAAATATGCTTCCCGGGTTTTCTTAATCAAACGATATACTGCATTCCGATCTTTGCTTTTGTTTAAGAGTTCAGTATAAACCTTTATTGCCTCCTCCGCTTTTCCCATTGTATAGTAAAGTTGTCCCTGTTTCAATATCAGTTCTTCATTTTCTGGCATTAATTGCACTGCATGCTTAATTGCCTCGATTGCCCGTTCGTATTCATTCTGAGAGACAAATATCTTACTTGCCAACACATATGCGTCACCAAGGTTAGCGTTTGTCTTCAAAATCTCTTTAATATGATACACTATTGCTTCACCAAACGACATATCGGTCGATAAGAGCTCGTCAAATAGTCTGAGGGCTCTATCAGTATCGCCAACGTCCTTGTAGAGAATTCCTAAGTAGAGGAGCAGTTCACCACTCTTTTCAATGATACCTTCCAGTATTTTTACAACATTAGTTATCTCAGTTGCTGATATCTCAATCAATTTTTTATAAACATCAATTGCCATCTTTTGATTTCTCTTTTCCAAGAGAAGTTGACCAAGAAAGTAGTATGATGGTAAATGTTGTGGGTTTTTTTTGAGGATGTTAGAAACAAAAATATCTGCCCAATTAATTTCTTTATTATCTAATTCATAAATGTCCTTTGCTGAATCCAATGCATCTTCCAAATTATTATAATCAAAGTAAATTTGAGCCAAACCCTTTCTCGATTCAACGTCCTTTGGATTTTCTGCACAGATTTTCTTCAATTCTGAGATAGCTGGTTCTCGGAAAGTCTTATCCTGTGCTTGAGCTCTGATATAAAACTTAATCGCTGCACTCTTTAAATTTGCGATATGGTGAACCTTCGCGAGAGCGAAATCGAGTGATGGTGACGTTGCTTCTTTTGATAATTTATTTAATAGCGGGATTACTCGTTTTACTAATGTTGAATCTAATTCACACGATTGTGCTAAGTACTTAATTGCATCATCATATTTCTTCAAGGTTATCGCGATTTGGCCCAGAGCGAATATGACTCGAGGATTTGCAACAGCCTTTGATGAAAGATTCTGTAATTCTTTAAAAATATACTGGGCGCGCGTCGGTACGATCCTCGCCGTCATTAGATATTCTTCGACTGCCTCGTCGATGTGGCGAGCCCTGCTCAATGCCCTACCGAGTGCAACATGTGCAGGAATATTGCTCTTATCAATCTTAAGAATCTTGTTGAGGTATTCAATGACATCGCGAGAGTAATCTACTGGGCCATCGAGAGAGAGCATGAGAGGTCGTACTGCTTCACTCAATGTGCCGCTCTCAACCAATGCCTGCCCCAGTCTAAGATTAAAATACTGCTCCTCTTTGCCAAAAACCTCGATCGCCAGCTTAGCCTCCTCAATGACTCGATCCCACAATTTCCGCTGGAAAAAAGTATTAATCAGGAGTGTCCTCACTTCCCGGTCTTTAGGAAAATCTTTAAGTACGTCATAGAACTCATCGATAATTTCAAAAAATGCTTTCGGATCAACAATTTGCGCTGTTTTAAAAAAATGTGTAGCAATCTCTACTTCACCTTCCTTGAGAAAAATCCTCGCAGCCGCAAGAAGTAGTGGCACGGCATCTGGTCTTTCTTGGATTACCTCAATGAGTGCCCGTTTTGTCGTATCCTTTTGTTCTGTATCAGAATAACATATCTCAAAAGCATCAACAGATCTTTCGTATTCACCGGTGAAGGCATAGGCACGCGCCATCGCTAGTGTTGCTACGAATGGTTCGGTTTTCTTATGTTGCTCATACAACGGCATAATCTTTGTTGATAACTCTGGCCGTTTACTGATAATTGTATCGAGTGTGGGGAATACATCTATCATCTCCTCTGGTTTTTGCTCAATGTAATTCATAAGCAAAGACAGTGCTTCCTCTGCTTTTCCGAGTATCGCCAAACTCTGGGCCCTGAGGTTTAAATAAGGTGAATCATCAGGCCTAGCTTTACAAAGTTCCTCTGTTGCCTTGTCCACTAATTTGTATTCTTTATTCTCTAAAAGGCTACTAAATATCACATGTGCATTTTCGTGGTCTCCTTTGTGTGCATAACATAGTCCCAATAGATATAAAGCCTTCGGGTTTTTTAATTTTTTTTCTAATATAAGGTTGAGGTCAAAAATATACTCCTCTAAAAGTCCACGGTCAGATTTATATGCAGTCTCGACAATATCAACAGCACCATTCACATCACCTTGTTTCAGATAGGCACTAACCAAACCTTGAATGACGAGAGGATTGTTCGGTTCTTTTTCAAATGCACTCTTATATCGCTTCACCACCGCTTCATGTTGATCAGGATCTATTTCGAGAATTTTATTAAACTCACCGATTGCTAATGATGTCTTGCCGGCAGTGAAATAGGTGTCGCCTAATGCGTACAGTACCTTCACATTTTTAGGATTACTCCTCACAATTTCTCTGAGATTCTTTATGACATCATCAATTTTCTCCGGGCCACTATCTTTGAGGCGTTGTAAACGCTCAATCGACGTATCAAAATCACCCTTCTTTATATACAGACTGATTAAAAATTGCGTAAAGGCTGTTTCGGATTTTTCTAGTGGCGATACTGTTTCTAAGAGTGCAATGACTTGATCAATAAAATCTGGAGATTTCTCAATGATACGTTGAGCTTGGTTTAGAGCTCCGCCAAATTCTTGATTTGTTAATAGGGTTTTGAGGAGGAGAAGTGCAGCATACGGGTCGTTGAATCTCTCACGTGCAATCGTTCGCGCCCAGCGCAAGAGTTGTGGTCCATATGTTTCAATTGTTATTATTGCCTCGATAGAATTGAGTGCAGCTTCGCTTTCATTTTGGAAAAATTTAATGGTGGTAAAAATAATAATACTCTCGATATCTGTCTTCGAAATGATCTTCTTGCTCTCTATATTCTGCTTACGTTTCTCGTATCTTGTCAGCAGTAGTGAAACATCACGTTCCGAAAGGTCCTTTAATATCTTCGTTATTTTCTCATATTCCTCTTTCGCTACATACAATTCGAGAAGGAAATCACCCAAATCTATCGAGGCATGACGGTAAAAAAGACCAGAAACGAGCGCAATTATCTCATCAGTACGTGTAGGCATGATTGATTGGGTATGACGCAGCAGTTCTACGGTACGTCCCCTCTGTTCAATTTCAAAATAGAGCCTTGCGAGTTCCTGATATAGATCAAATGATTCTTCACCTTCGGTGAGATTACTTTCGAGAATCTTAATTGCAGACTCGAGCTTCCCTTCTTGTTTATACTCATGAGCTCGCTGGAGGGCTTTTTGGGGATCTTTGGCACCAAAAATATCAAACATTTTTGGCTTTCTTTTTCAATTCATCCTTTTTGAATGCAAGAGCAGTAACAATCGAGTGGACTGGTTCACTTCCAGAGGCTACCAAGAGGCCAGTGACCAAGTAGTCCACCCAATGGGCAATATGCGAACTCGAGATTAATCCCAGTTCCTCAATAACACCAAAGCGGAAGCTAAAGCTGATTATCAGTCCCAGACAACTACTGATAATCCACGAGTATACTTTTTTGTTGTTAATGGGCACAGCGCATAAGATTTTTTCTGTCACCCTCTCGACGATGAGGGATAATCCTAACAGAAGTATTAGTACTTTACCCATGATATCTCACATATCCAATGACTCGCAGATTCAGCTTACAATGCAAGAGAACTTGTCTGATATTTTTTTATCCACCAGTAAATTTCAGAAAGTCTTTGCAATCGAAAAAATACTTTTCAATTGTTCATCAGTTTTACGAAGTCGTGCTGAGAGCGTTTTCGTAAACACCCACAGGAGTTTATAAGCGATACCAGTTTCCTTTGCCAATAACTTACGGAAATTATCTTTTTCAATCAACAACAGGAGCGTATCTTCATTCGCAATAGCTGAGGCTGAGCGGGGTGCATCATCAATCAATGCCATCTCGCCAAAGTATTCGCCTTCTCGCAAGATTGTCAAAGCCTCTTCACCAACTCCGGGGACTATCGTTGAAATACGCACACTTCCTAAAATAATGAGATAGAAAGCATCTCCGACTGCACCCTCCTTAAAGATTACCTCATTCTTTTTTGCTCTCTTTTCTTTGGAGATAGCAATGAGAACATCCATTTCCTTAGGTGTTAATTCTCGAAATAAAAATATTTTACTGAGTGCTTCTTTTTCCTTCACCTCGCCTCCATTGATAGACGACACCGTTCGCCCCTCTTTACTATTTCTGTTTCTCTATGCCATAACAAGAGTCCGATCGAGGCCTGCTTAAACACACTGATAACCTGAATCTCCCCGATAGTGAAGTCGGGAAGAGCTTTTCCAGCCTCTTCTCTCATTTGGTATACATTAAAAATATCGCCGACTGCAGTACCATCATCTTCTCCCTTATCGATGTAGGTAAAGACGTGTGGCGATGTCAGAGCGCCATATTTCTTCACCTCCACAATATACCCTTCGACATCTCTGTCAGTAGCGATAATTTCAACTTTTTCGGGCGCATACACTGGTTCGTATGGAGTAACATAATCACCTTTTTTAATGATATCATACGACGCGATTACTTTGCATCTCGAGCCGCCTTCAGCAATGTCTTCAATCTCAGCCTTACCTAAAACAATTATTTCCTTACCTAATTTATCGCCGGTCTTCGGATGCGAG
>LJNI01000090.1 GCA_001303225.1 candidate division TA06 bacterium DG_78
AATGTAAATAATACCGGCATCAATTAAATCCCTCATATACCTAAAGAAAAATGTTAATAATAGCGTCCGTATATGAGCACCATCAACATCAGCATCGGTCATAATCACGATCTTTTTGTAACGCACCTTGGCAACATCAAAATCATCACTAATGCCACATCCAATCGTAGATATCAATGTCCTAATCTCTGTATTACTGAGAATTTTATTTAAGCTACCACTCTTCTCAACATTTAAAATTTTGCCACGCAGCGGTAATATCGCTTGAAATCTCCTATCTCTCCCCTGTTTTGCACTACCACCAGCTGAGTCACCCTCTACAACGAACATTTCACACTCTTCTGGATTTGTCGAAGAACAATCAGCAAGTTTTCCAGGCAATGTTTCGCTGTCAAGAAGCGATTTACGTCTTGTTAACTCGCGCGCCTTTTTTGCAGCCTCGCGTGATTTTGCTGCACTCAGCACTTTGTTTATAACAATATTAGCAATACGTGGATTTTCCTCGAGAAATGCAGACAATTTTTCATTCACCAGTGATTCCACAGCACCCTTCGCCTCTGTATTACCGAGCTTCGTCTTTGTTTGCCCTTCAAACTGTGGATTTTTTATCTTTATCGAAAGAACAGCTGTCAATCCTTCACGTGTATCTTCACCAGTAAAGTTTAGGTCATCTTTTAGCTGATTATGACGTCTGGCATAATCGTTCAATGTCCTCGTCAGTGCGGATTTAAACCCAATCAAGTGCGTTCCACCCTCATGTGTGTTAATCGTGTTGGCAAAGGTAAATATATTCTCGAGATACGAGTCATTATATTCGAGTGCGACTTCAATATCTATGCCATTTTGCGTCTGAGAAAAATGTATTGGTTTATGTAATCGTGTTCTTCCCGAATCCAAATATTTAACTAAATCAATTACTCCACCATGAGACAGGAATCTCTCTTTGGTCTTGCTCGCAGTGTGTTCAAAATCGATTTTTAAACCTTTATTTAAAAAAGCTAATTCCCGTAATCGCTGTTCGCTTATTTCTTTTTTGAAATCGATTTTCTTAAAAATCTCCACATCCGGTTTAAATGTTACCTTTGTTCCTCTCTTCTTCGATTTTCCAATCACCTTAACTTTTGCCTCAGGTACTCCCTGCTTATAACTCTGATAAAATATCTTTCCATCTCGATAAACTTCTGCTTTAAGAAATTCACAGAGTGCATTCACTGCCGATACACCGACACCATGCAACCCACCACTGATACGATACACCTTATCATCAAACTTTGCTCCTGCATGGAGTATCGTCATGACAACCTCTAATCCCGATTTCTTCTGGACAGGATGGATGTCAGTCGGTATTCCTTGACCATTATCTTCAACAATAACAACATCATTATCAACAGTTACCTTAATATGATCACAATATCCTGCTAATGCTTCATCAATAGCATTATCGACCACCTCAAATATAAGGTGGTGCAGACCCCGTAACCCAATATCGCCAATATACATAGCAGGTCTTCTGCGAACAGCCTCGAGGCCTTTAAGTACTTGAATTTTTGAGGCGTCGTACTTATTATTTTTAGTGCTCGGTATTTTCTTTTCTTGAGTTTTCGCCTTTTTCTTTTTCATACATGCTCCTCACTGCTACGCGATGATGAAGCAATGTGAAATTTTATATCCTTGATATTTACGCTGTACTTTTTTATTTTTTTAATAATACTCTCTTTCATTAAAAATAACTGACTCTGCCACATCGGATTATCAACCTCCACAAATAAATTTTTAGAATCTACACCTGTTGCCCTAGTGTGCTCTGCAATCCTGTCGCCAACGATCTCAGCCCACTTCTCAACGACCTGCCAATTTTTCATACGTTCATTCATATTCAGGTTTCGGAAAACTCTCGGAATTATCTTATCAATTCGTTCGGGAAACTTCAATACTACCTCGCTTAATCGTAAATACAGTAAATTGTTTTTGTTGAAATATTTTTGTAAATTCTGGCATCTGCGTGCTCGCATAAAAAATTTGTCCTTTCATGAGTTCTAGAAGAATTTCTTTTTTATTGTAGTCGAGCTCTGCGCCGACTTCATCGAGTAGTAAAATCGGCCAAGCGGTTTTCTTTTGATAGAGCATTTCGGCTTCTGCAAGTTTCAATGCAATTGACACAACACGTTCTTCTCCTTCAGAAGCGTAGTTCTTGAGTGGTCGACCTTCTTTTGAAAGTAATATATCATCTCGATGAGGTCCGACCAGTGTTGTGCCGCAGACAATTTCCTTTTGTCGCATTTTACCAAGGAGCGAATGATCGATTCTGAAATGTGGACAGGTACTCTGGTAGCCGATGTTCAATTTACACAATCCAAACCTGGCCCCTATCGAGGAGACGTGCTTCTGTAATTCTGGCAACTTTTGTCTACGTTCTCTGTACAGCTCATTTCCATGTTTAATAAATTGCTCGTCATATACCTCAAGGAGGCTATCATCACCATTCTCATTTATCATCTGGAGAACTTTATTCCGTTGCTTCACAATTTTTCGATATTCAACAAGATGAGACAGGTACGTTGGAGAAAGTTTGGCGATAAGCCAGTCCAAAAAATATCGCCTCTTGGCAGGTGCCCCACGAACGATCCAGATATCTTCAATAGATAAAAATGTAACATCGAGCCAACCAACAAAATTACTGAGCCGTCGCACTTCATTTCCCTGTAACGTAACTTTTTTTCTATCCCTATCTAAATATATCGCAGCTTTTTTCCCATTTGCCGTAGCATCAACTTTTAAAAATTGATTATCAAAACTGATCAAATCCCTCTCCTCTCTCGCTCTAAATGATGAAGCAAGACCAGCGTAAAATATTGCTTCAAGAAGATTTGTTTTACCTGAACCATTTTCACCGATGATGAAATTATAGTCGTCCACAAATTTGAGCTGATCATCGACCAGGTTACGAAACCCTTGATAATTAATCTCCTGCAATACCATGGGGCAATCTATATGTAATTATATATGTTTAAGCCTAAAAGTCAAGGGCAATAATACATATTGTCCACGAAAAATCAATGCTTTTTGTCCTTCAGGCACACATGATTCGCTATGAAAAGAGGAGAGAAGATTGATTTAATAGTGTAAGATTTATATGATCTTCTTGTCAGTCAGACCTACTCTCTTCTAAATTGATGGGCAGGAATACTGAGAATATCTCGATACTTGGAAACTGTTCGCCTCGAGATTACAATTCCTTGGCGGCTCAGTTTTCGGGCAATCTGGGTATCTGAGAGGGGAGATGATTTATCTTCTTTGGTAATAATTTCTTTTATTTTGTTTAAAATAAGGTGCTTATCAGTTTGACCCACGGGTGCCGTAAAGAAGAATTTTAATTTATGGATTCCCCACGGTGATTCTAAGTATTTATTCGCAAGAGCTCTCGAAATTGTTGATGGGTTCACATTGAGCTGTCGAGC
Source organism: candidate division TA06 bacterium DG_78 (assembly GCA_001303225.1). Lineage (GTDB taxonomy): Bacteria > Hydrothermota > Tepidihabitantia > SM23-42 > SM23-42 > DG-78. The sequence continues at coordinate 3,459 of LJNI01000090.1, forward strand.
AAAATCAGTCATTGTTATTGATTTTATATGATCATAGCCATTTTCAAAAAATTCACGCTGATATTCTAAAATACCATCAATGATGCGTTTCAATGTTTTTCTACGTTGTTCAATTGCAATGATTATATTCTTAGCTGCCTGATAACGTTGTCGTATAAATATAAGTTGTTCACGCGGTACATTCTTTGGATTTTTCAGAATCTCCACATACTGCCGCCGGATTCTGACACGAGAAACGGGATCATCATTGAGGTTGGCGACGAGTTTATTATCCTGCCAACGAATAATGAAGTCAGGCGAGATGTATCGGGAAGGCGTCATGGAGTATCGCCATCCTGGTCTCGGGTCTAATGTCTTGATAATTTCTTTCGCCTTCGTGAATCGTTCTTCATCAATATGTAATTCTCTCATGATTTCCTTACGCCGATTACACTGTAAATCCTTCAGGTATTCCTTCACTAAAATATATTCAACTGAATCACTGTCGAAGCCCAAAACTTCGAGTTGTGCTAAGAGTGATTCTTTTGCATCACACCAGGCACATCCAACAGGATCAAAACGCTGTATCTGCTTTATGACAGCTATAACATCATTAACATCATATCCTTCTTGAGCAATTTCTTCTGGTGTAGCAGTGAGATGTCCATCATCTTCAATATTTGAAATCACTACCTCGGCAATCTCTAACTCTTTGCCACTAAATTTTCTCACCGCCTGTTTCATGAGGTAATCATATAACTTCTCTCCTTCTGCAGGGACATTATCGAGCGGATCGAATTCATCTCCCCTGTCGCGACGCGAAACATACTGTTCTTCAGGATAAAAATCGAGGAGACCATATTCTTCACTATCTTTGGACTCCTTCGAATCTTTCTCTTTTTCCTCTGTCTCATCATCTTCGTCTTCTTCCCGTTCACTCGAGGAGTCTTGTTCGAGTAAAGGGTTAGTCTCTAATTCATGCCGAAGATATGTCTCCAATTCTAAGTTTGGTAATTCAATGAGTTTTAGATAATAGGTTAGCGTGGGTAGTATGTATTGCTTGAGCTCGTGACGAAAGTCCAGTCTATGTTTTCCTTTATCCATTCTCACACCATTTTGTCTACATTATTATAACAAAATCGTATTGATTGTCAAGATAGGATTTTTCATCACAAAATTTTTAGGTGAACCTAAAATAAATTTTTTATAATTTATGTATCACGAGTGAAGTATCTATTGAGTAACTTTGTTTAGGGAAGTACTGAAACGATCCTTCTACCACCCCGTCTGTAGCCAAACTTTACAGTACCCGCGGTAAGGGCATAGAGTGTATAATCACTTGCCAGACCCACATTCATTCCGGCGTTAATTTTCGTACCTCTCTGGCGCACGATAATTGTACCAGCATTTACACGATGACCGTCAAATTTCTTTATGCCTAACCGTTTACCAACAGAATCACGACCATTTCTTGATGCACCAACACCTTTTTTGTGTGCCATAGTTACCTCCCTTTAAAAAGACAAACTGGGTGACGTGGTGACAAGGTGCAAAAGATTAAATCGTTGTTTCTCCACATCTCCCCGTCTCCGCGTCATTTCTTAATGATGTCTGTTATTTCGACTTCAGTAAAGTGCTGACGGTGTCCCTTCTTACGACGGTACTTCTCTCTCCTCCGGAATTTAAAAACAGTAATTTTAGGAAGTCTGCCACACTGTTTCACAATACCCCTGACTTTCGCTCCTTTGATATAAGGACTACCTACCTTGGTATCGTTGTTATCCTTAACCATCATAACTTCGTCAAACTCTACTTTGGTGCCTGGATCACCGATAAAGGCAGGAATGGTTATTTTCTCTCCTTTTTTAACAAGATACTGATATCCCTTTGTCTTAATAACTGCGAACATTATTCTCCTCCAGATGGTGACTCTTCAGGAATAATCGGCATCTCTTCGGGCATGACCTCACCCGGCTGGCCTGGCAGTTCTTGCAGACCCTTTTCAACTGCACCTTTTGGCGCAGGTCTTCGTGACAAGAGAACAAGGGTAAGTGAAGTGATGAAGAATCCAATCGCCAATCCAGATGTCAATTTCACAAAAAACGGGGTCGCTCCCTTCCCGCCAAATACTGATTCAGTACCACCGCCACCACCGAAGACACTTGACATACCTCCACCCTTGGTCTGCTGTAAGAGAACCACGATAATCAAAAGAATACATATAATTATATGAAAAAAAAGAATTACACTATACATTACTGCTCCTCACATCTCATATTCTATTATATCTATTTTGAACAATATGTCAAGCTCGATATGCTATTACAAATATCTTTATGATATGCATGATTGACATTTCCAGAATTCTATATATGATACTCCAGAAAAAAGGATGTATGTTGAAAACCAAGAGGTTATTAATCGCCACTATTTTTCGGAATCATCTTTGGTTTTATCTGTTGGGGATTCTCGTTATCTCAAGGTCCACAGCCATGGTTCTTTGTTCTACAAGTGATCATAAGTCGTACTTTAATTGGTTTTGCCATCGGTATTAGTGCTCTCTAGATACCTGGTGGCTTCACGGTATCGTATTCGGACTCATATTCAGTCTCCCAATGGGTCTCAATGGCTTTTATGTACCCGGTAAGGAAATGTTTATCTTTCTCGGCACGGTAGTCATGGGTATCATCTATCGATTTCTGATTGAACACTTTACGACTGTTGTAGTCAAGGTTCAGGCAGCATAAAAAAATGTTGAGCACCAATTTTTTCAGAAAACCGAGAGGTATGTGCATATGATTTTTAAACCAGCGCAACTCGACAGATTAGCCACGATTATTACATCTCTCACCTCTGGTTTTTTGATTTGTCTTGCACTCTTTTTTGTCTTCAAGGTTCCCTATGGATGGGTATTTTCCATCATTATTGTGCTGATTATCGTCGTTTCCTATCTCTTGAGTCCCAAGCAGTACACCTTCGAGGGTGCAAAGTTTACCATTGAAAAGATTGCAGGCACAAAGATAGTTATCTCCCTCAATGATTTCGAAGGTTATGTTGCAATACCCAATTTTACCAAATTGAAGCTGGCGCGAACCTTTGGTAATGGTGGTTTATTTGGATATTATGGCATGTTCACAACAGCTGAGTATGGTAGTATTAATTGTCAACTAACAAGCTTCAAAAATGTTTTTATTATCAGAACAGCAAATGGTACATTTGCTGTGTCTCCACGTGAACCCGAGAAATTTGAAGAATTTCTTAAAGCAACATTATCAGGGATAACAGGAGAAATCGCTATTCTCCAGCCAATAGCACCTGAAGAAATTGTGCCTGCCAGTCCGCGCATACTCATCCTGCCTCTTGTGCTCTTCATCCTCACCATAGTTATGATTCTCTTGGCTTACACCCAACTACCTGATCAGATTGCAATTCATTTTGATTTTCACGGTAACCCAGATGGCTGGGGATCAAAGATGTCTTATCTTATTTCAAATATAGTGCCTGCCTCTGTGTTGCTTGTACTTGCGATCATTATCTTCTTCTTCGTTCGTAACACAACACCAAGCCGGACAATTCCAAATTTCCTCGTGATTGTCATATCTTTGATACAAATTTTCATTGCCTACATTGCGTTCGATACGTACTGGGTGAACAAGAATGACACCCACATCATAGCACTTCCTTACACTCTTGTCGGATTTCTGGTTATTCTTGGGTTACTGCTTTTTTTCTACTACACACAAATTGTAAAGAAGCAGGCGTAATCTCGTATTAAATATCAAACACGCAGCTCACATCTTAGATTTTCTCGCTTATTTCTTTGATTAATGAATAAGCTTCTCTTTCTTTCACCAATACCTTTGTTAAAATTTCTATCTCTTTTTGTCTCATCTCATCTGTCCAATCATTTCGCGTGGTCATCTGGGATGGATAAAGAACAATACTTCCTGATTCAGCCATCAGTTTATGTACTGTTTCATATAGTATAACGAGCTCTGCTATTTTATCCTCGATTTTGGGAAACGTGCTCGCGAATGACTTTAAATATTCAGCTGCGAATTTACGATCCTCAGCAAGGCGTTGGTATATCCAGGCGTTGGCCAACATGACATCGTCAAATTTTTTGTCTTCCATAGTACTAAATGTGTCTTCTTTTAACTTTTTTATCCAGTAGTCGATTGCCGCGGTGCCTGAATAATAGGCATCATATTTTTCTGTTTCATAAAGTTCCTGAGCGATCTTGAGTGATTTTTTGAAGTAGTCCTCTTCAGCGATATATTCGCTTCTTACAAGAGGAGGGATAATAACAGCAACCCAGGGAAATTTCTCTGCAATGTCATAGCCTTCTCGTCGGGAAAAATAATCACGAACAATCAACTCCCTGCCTTGCTTTTGGTATCCTACGATGAGACCCCACTCAGCTACTTCAATTAGGTCAATGGCAATAACCGGCATCTTTTTATCTATCGACTCCATGATCTTCTGTTGTATTTCTTCTTGATTCTTTTTCTCTTTATCATAATGGAAATATTTTGGTTCGTATTTAATACTTTTTATCGCAATCTCACCACAATCAAATCCAACGGTCGGATCTGGAGAACTCGGGCACCAATCTTCATGAAATAGAATTCTAAATGCAGCACCACTCACTCCCATGAAAAACGTGTAATTCCTATCAATATCGAGATGCTCCGCAATTCTTGTGAGCGCAGCTATGAAAGAATTTGATTCACCAGTACCCCAGTCAAGCGGACCAATTCCTTCAATGACAACTGCATCTTCGTCAAAAACGATATCAGGCAATAATTCCTTTACCCAGACCCCAATCTGCCCTTTCGGTATAACAAAAGTTACGAATTCATTGTCTCGTTTAATGACTATTTCGACGCTGTCCGTATTGACTCCGTCTTTCAGCATTGTTAGCTTATTGAGACAATGAACCTCTTGACCATTATATGTAGTAATAACATCTCCTGGTCTTATATCAATAGTCTCAGCATAGCTTCCTGGAATAACTCCTGTTATGACGAGCCGCTGTTCTTTCTTACATTCTTTTTCTTCTTGTGCATAGAGTGTGGAATACCCAACCATGCCTATGAAAATGATTGTACACACGAATATTCTTCCCATACTACCTCCTCATTTTTTCTCTCTGGATTAATGATAAACAAGGTCGTGGTTTATCTTATTTAAAAATTTCTTTTCCCTTACCCACAATTTTGTTTAATTGCTCTTTAAAATATTCAGTACTATCAACAATATGTTTTGGAATCTGTTGACAGTAATATTCCCAGGATCGTCTGATTTCTGGACCCAAGAGTTCTGCTAAAGTCCCCTCGCTCAGACCCTGTGCAACCTTATCCTTGTTGTAGAGCACTAAATCAGAGGCAAGTGCCTTGGCAAGCCGGCGTGCCCGCTCATGCCACCTCTTG
>LJNI01000091.1 GCA_001303225.1 candidate division TA06 bacterium DG_78
CCCACCGGTATATCACTGTGTTTAAACATTTCTGAAGGAACATATCCTCGTCCTGCTTCGACAGTCATTTCTACCTGAAAATTCACCTTCGTTTTCGTGACTGTCAAAATTTTCTGTTCAGGATTTGCTATAACAACATCAGGATTTTTCTCTATATCCTCAGCACAATATTCTTTTTTACCCTTTACATTCAAATAGAGGGTACTCGGTCCATCAGTCAGCAATTTTACCCTCACCTTCTTCAAATTCAAAATAATTTCCACAACATCCTCGTGTACACCATCGATTGTTGAAAATTCTTGTACGATATCACCAATCCTAACCCTCGTGATTGCTGCTCCTTGGATTGAAGATAACAGCAGTCTTCTCAGTGAATTACCCAAGGTCACACCAAAACCACGCTCAAGTGGTGATAATGTGAAACGCCCAATATTATCAGTTACTACCTCTTTGTCGATTTCAATCTCTTTGGGCATAACAAGTGGTTTTAAAGCCATAAATCTCCCTCTATTTTGAGTAGAACTCAACAATTAAATTTTCCTGAATTGGTAGCGTAATATCCTCACGTTTTGGTAATCTCAGTACAGTACCCGCTATATTGTCTTTATCGAGCTTAAGCCAAGCAACAATTCTTTCAGGATCACGTTCTTCGAGCGATTTTTTAACGTGAGGATTTTTCATGCAATTATCAACAACCTTAATTACCTGATCAATTTTTACCTGATACGAAGGAATATCCACTATTTTACCATCGACTAAAATGTTTCTATGCCTAATGAACTGTCGCGCCTGGTTCCTAGATGACGCAATGCCTAATTGGTAAATAACATTGTCGATTCTTCTTTCAAGTGCAATGAGCAAATTTTCTCCGGGGTTGCCTGCTTTCTTTGTAGCATCGGCGAAAATTTTACGAAATTGTCTTTCTAATATACCATACATTGCCTTTACTTTCTGTTTTTCCCTCAATTGTGTAGCGTAAGAGGTAAGTTTACGCCGACCCACTTTACCGTGCACGCCTGGTGGATAACCCCTTCTGGTAAACGCACATTTATCTGTATAACAACGGCTGCCACGTAGAAATAATTTCTCACCTTCACGACGACATACTTTACACTTTGCTTCAACGTTGCGTGCCATCTTTATACTCTTCTCCGTCTTGGCGGTCTACATCCATTGTGCGGCAACGGAGTAACATCTTTAATTGCAACAACAGTCAGACCCACGGTCTGGAGTGTTCTAATTGCTGCCTCTCGACCCGGGCCAGGACCTTTTATCTGTACTTCAACCTTCTTAATACCGAGTAATTGGGCCTCCCGTGCGACGGCGTCAGCACATTTTTGAGCCGCATAGGCAGTACCCTTCTTCGTTCCTTTAAATCCGATCCTTCCTGCTGATGACCAACAGAGAACATTACCCTTGGAATCAGCAATAGAAACAATAGTGTTGTTGAATGTAGCAAAAATGTAGGCAATGCCGATCTGCTCGCGTTCGCCCTTGACTCCTCTTTTCCGTCGCGCTGTCTTAGCTGTCCTCGTCGTTCTACCTGACCCTGTTGATTTAGTTGTCCTCTTCATTTCTTCGTGCCTCCTGCTGCCTTAATACCTTTCGGTACTGCAACTGCTACTCGTTTTCGTCCCTTGCGTGTCCTTGCATTTGTTCGTGTGCGTTGCCCTCTCGTTGGAAGACCAACTTTATGCCGCGTACCACGATAACATCCGATATCAATAAGTCTTTTAATATCAGCGGCGATTTCGGCCCGGCGGGCTCCTTCAACTTTATATTTCGCTTCGATTAGCTTCCTTATCTTCGTTACCTCTTCATCGCTCAACTCTTTAATTTTCTTCGATGGCTCAACTCCTACTTCGGCAACTATTTTTTGAGCAGTCGGAAGCCCTATACCATAGATTGCTGTCAATCCGTACGTGACGCTCTTATTGGGTGGTAAATCAACACCTGCGATTCTCGCCATAACGATCCCTAACCTTGACGCTGTTTATGGCGAGGATTCTTGCAAATAACCATTACCACGCCTTTTCTTTTAATAATACGACATGAAACACATCGTTTTTTAACTGACGCCTTAACCTTCAAATTTCCTCCTTAAATAACTATTATACATACTTTTTAAAAGAAATCAAGCCTTTTATACCAATTTTTCACTACAAAACCCTTAATCGCCATCTTTTGCCTTCTATGCCTTCTTAAATTTTTATTTATATCTCCAGACAATCCTTCCTCGTGACAGGTCATAGGGTGTTAGTTCAAGCAGGACGCGATCTCCAGGTAAAATTTTAATGTAGCTCATTCTCATCTTACCAGAGACGTGCGCGAGAACTTTATGCCCATTGTCCAATTCAACGCGAAACATCGCATTGGGAAGGGTTTCAATTATTGTTCCCTCTGTCTGGATCAAATCTTTACGTGCCATATGTCAACTCCCAGCAACGCGTGTCAAGTTAAGGTTTCCCTTTTCAAGCACTGCAATGGTATCCTCAAAATGACAGGAAAGAGAACCGTCTCTGGTCGAAACTGTCCAGCCATTTTTATCTGTAACAACATGGTAATCACCCATTGTAACCATTGGTTCAATAGCCAAAACCATGCCTCGTTGTATAGCAGGACTTGGTCCACTTGTAACAAAATTTGGGATCATCGGTTCTTCATGGAGATCATGACCAACACCGTGGCCAGTTAACTCACGTACAACACCATAGCCATTTTCCTCAATGATTTTCTGTATTGCTCGTGAGACATCTGAAATTTTATTACCAGTCTTTGCCATTCTGATTCCCCTTCTCAAGGCATCCTTTGTGACCGCGAGTAACTTTTTTGTTCCCTCATCGATATCATCCACTGCAAATGTTTTCGCGGCATCAGCAACATAACCTTGATACGTAACGCCAACATCTATTTTGACCAAATCACCTCCTTTAATTCTACGGTCGTCAGGGATGCCATGCACAACTTCATTATTCAAAGATATACAACAACTCTTCGGAAAACCTCGATAGTTTAAAAATGTAGGAGTTGCATTGTGTTTCCTAATCAAACTATCGACTTTATTATTGAGTTCAATTGTCTTTATACCCTGCAAATCCATCATTTCTATTTCGGTAAAGACTTCGTAGATAATATTACCTGCGATAGCAATCTTCTTGATAGCATCATCATTTTTTATCAGTATACTCATTGATTATTTCAGAAATTTTGTTAAACACTTCATCCCGAGAACCTGAGGCATCGATACTCCTGTAAACATGTTTCGATTTATAGTAATCAACGAGAGGCTTTGTTTCCTCCTCGTATACTTTTATCCGCCTCTTAATAATCGCTTCGTCATCATCGATCCTTTTCATCAATGTGTGGCCACAGGTGCTACAGATTCCTCCATTCTCTTGTATATCGGTCACATTATTATAAATTTTTCCGCAGTGTGGACAGTGTTGTCGAGAGAGGAGTCGCCTCATGATTTCTTCTTCGTCGAGATGCAACTCTACCGCGAAATCGACTGACATATCAACCTCTCCTAATACCTTTTCTAACATGAGGGCTTGATTCATGGTGCGGGGAAATCCATCAAAGATTATATTCCCATCTCGGTTTTCAGATAAAAAAATTCTGACGAGTCTCATAATAATATCGTCAGGGACTAAACTACCGCGCTCGATATAGGCCTTAACTTCAATACCGAGGGGGCTGCTCAATGATATTTGACCTCGTAGAAAATCACCGGTCGAAAATTTTGTAAAATTATATTCTTTGGATAATAAATCAGCCTGTGTGCCCTTGCCAACACCAGGCGGACCAAATAACAAAATTCTCATCGTCTTCCTCTGATTCTACCCTTTTTCATGAAACCCTCATAGTGATACATCATTAATTGCGACTCAATCTGCTGGACTGTATCTAAAGCAACTCCAACAATAATGAGCAGGGTAGTCCCGCCGAAATAGAATGGAACGTTTAAGAGGTTAATTAAGTACCAGGGCACGAGTGCAATAAATCCTAAAAAGAGTGCTCCTGGAAGCGTGATTTTTGACAACACGGCATCTACATAATCGGCTGTTCTTGCTCCCGGTCTGATACCAGGGATAAAACCACCGTATCGTTTCATATTATCTGCCAATTCAACCGGGTTAAAGACGATAGATGTATAAAAATAGGTAAAAAACACAATCAGCGAGAAGAAGAGAAGATCATATGCCCAGAAGCCGGGTCTGAAGAGTTCAATAATGCCCTTCAGTGCTGGCACGTAGGCAGCAACAGTTCCTGGGAAGACAACTAATGATTGGGCGAAGATAATCGGTATGACACCAGCGGTGTTGACCCTGAGCGGTAAGAATGTAGATTGTCCGCCGTACATCCTCCGGCCGATGATGCGTTTGGGATATTGAACTGGAATACGCCGTGTCGCTTGGGTCATGATAATCACAGCAGCAACAATCAAGACCATAATGATAATCACGAGCACTAAATTTATCACTGATAATCCCTGGGTCAAAACGAGTTGCACCGTACGCAAAAAGTAACCTGGATACTCCTCAAGACAGCCGATAAAGATGATGAACGAAATGCCATTGCCAATTCCCTTATCAGTAATCTGTTCGCCAATCCACATTGCAAAAATTGCGCCGGCAGTTAATGTTAACATTGCTGTAAGACGGAACGGCCATCCTGGGTTGAAAACAATATTCATGACGCCCGCCGGTCCAGTAAACTTTTGCGTCTCCAAGAAAATTGCAATTGCAACTGCCTGGAACGCAGCCAGACCGACGGTGAGATACCTCGTATACTGCGTAATCTTCCTTCGACCTGCCTGGTCGCGTTGCAGCTTCTCAATTTGTGGAAAGACCGAACCGAGTAGTTGAAAAATAATCGAAGACGAGATGTACGGCATGACGCCCAAAAAGAGGATAGCAGCTCGTCCTAAGGCACCACCAACAAAAATATCATACATACCAAATATTGATCCCTGCTGTTTTAACTGTTCCATGAGTAGGCCGAGCGCCTGGGCATTTATTCCAGGCATTGGCAAGTGGGCGCCAAGGCGGTATACCGCAACGCAGAAAAGCGTAAAACCTAATTTCTTTTTTAAATCAGGGACCTTAAAGATATTTTGGATTGTTGAAATCATTAAATCAGTTCTACTGTTCCCTTAGCCGTCGTAATTTTGTCTTGGGCTTTTTTTGAAAATTTATGAGCCTTGACCGTGAGTGGGATATTGATATCTCCCTGCCCCAAAATTTTTACTTTGTTTTTTCCTTTGATAATTCCTCTATCTCTCAAGAATTCGGGTGTCACCACAGTATTTGCATCTAATGCAGCTAATACTCCTATATTAACAATTTCATACTGCTTCTGAAATATATTCACAAATCCACGTTTTGGAATTCTCCGCGTGAGTGGCATCTGTCCGCCTTCGAACCCTGCTCTCCTCTGATATCCTGACCGTGATTTCTGTCCTTTATTACCTCTGGTTGATGTTTTACCGCGACCTGAACCTGGACCACGTCCAACACGCTTTCGTCTTTTCGTCGCGCCTTTTACTGGACTCAATTTATTGAGATGCATCAGTGATCTCCTGTACTTCCACCATATACGAAACCTGATTAATCATTCCCCGTACCGCCTCATTATCTGGGAACACCCTTGATTTTCCAATTTTCGTTAATCCGAGTGCTTTGAGGGTCAATTTGTGTTTTTCGATCTTATTGATTGGACTCTTCTTCAGTATCACTCTTATCTTTTTCATATTTCTTCCTCATGAAGTACTGCAGCGGTTTGTTCCGCATCTCAGCCACCATAGTTACCGAACGAATCGATTTTAATGCATTAATCGTCGCACGTGCAAGATTAGTTGGGTTATTTGATCCTAAAGATTTTGTAAGAATATTCTTAATCCCTGCTGCCTCACACACAGCTCGAACAGCTTTAGAAGCGATGATTCCAGAGCCGGTCAGTGCTGGCCTCATAACAACATGACATGCAGAAAATTCCCCTTGCACTGGGTGGAGAATAGTACCTTCAGCGACATCCACTTTTACCATATTTTTTTTGGCAATCTCGGTTGCTTTTTTTATCGCCTTTGCCACCTCTGAGGATTTAGCGTGACCAAGACCAACGTTACCGAGACCATCGCCTGCGACCACACATGCATAGAGTTTCATTCTCTTTCCGCCTTTAACAACCTTAGATACTCTCTTTAAGTCAACGAGTTTTTCAATAAATTGTGTCTCGTTTTCCACTACTGAACCTCCTAAAATCTCAAGCCAACTTCTCGCGCACCCTCAGCCAGTGCTTTCACACGACCGTGATATTTGTATCCGCCGCGGTCAAAAGCCACTTCTTTAATTCCCTTGTCCAAGGCGAGTTTTCCTATCTTTTTACCTATTTCGTTTGCCACTTCGATTTTTTTCTTGCTCTTGAGACCTTTTTCACTCAAAGAAGAAGTCCCTAATAATACCTTGCCCTGAGTATCATCAACCAGCTGGGCATAGATATGTTGATTACTTCGAAAAACACAGAGCCGTGGCTTCGCTGCACTACCGAGCATCTTTTTCCTAATCCTCTGATGCCTTCTTTTTCGACCCTTCAGTTTCACGCTCAATCCTCCTTACGCCTGCACCACTGCACGTTTACCAACCTTCTTTTTCAGCACTTCATCTGCATAGCGGACACCCTTATGTTTGTACGGATCAGGCTTTCTGGTTCTCTTGATCTCGGCTGCTACGTCTCCAACCAACTCTTTATTAACACCCTTTATAGTTATGTACGTTAAATCTCCCTTTTCAGCACTCTTGACGACTTTCAATTCACATTGTATTCCTTTCGGAATTGCGATCGTTTTCGGTTTAGAATAACCCAAGAAGAGTTGAAGATTCGCGCCACTCAACTGAGCTCGATATCCTGTCCCTTCAATGATCAAAACTTTCTCGAATCCTTTCATTACGCCACGAATCATATTTTCCAAGTGAGACCTCATGGTACCTTGTTGCGCTGCCGATTCTTTACTGTTCTCACGGTTTCTTATTAAGATGTTATCTCCATTAATTTCGACATTCACCTTCGGACTTGTATGCTTTGTCAAGGTTCCCAAAGGGCCCTGCACATTCACTGTTGAACCAGTCACGGTAACCTTCGCCTCCTTGGGGATGAGAATTGGCCTGAAACGCTTCTTTGCCATACTATACCTTACGGTTTGATGCAAACGGATGAAAGCGGATACAAACAGATATTCGCCTGCATCCGTGGGCATCCGTATGAATCTAAATGCGTAGCATCAGTATACATATAACATAACCTCGCCACCGATCTTCTTGCGCCGAGCCTCACGGTCACTAAGAATCCCCTGTGAAGTGGTAAGAATCGCTGTACCTAATCCGCTTAAAACCTTGGGTATTTCACGCTTCGGCACATATATCCGTCGAGAACACTTCGATATTCGTTTCAGGTTTCGAATAACCGATTCGCCATTCTTCGCATATTTGAGCATTATAGTAATCTTTCTCTTTTTCGCATCAAGTGTAAAATTATTGACGAAACCTTCTTCGAGTAAAACCCTCAGGATCTCGGTTTTAATACGTGAATAAGGAACAGTCACCTCTTGTTTCCGTGAACGACAGCCATTACGTATAATCGTAAGCATATCAGCAATCGGATCCATGAATTCTCCTCACAGTATTAAAAAGGTACGCCCTTTTATTTTTACCATAGACTGTTATTTTAATCAATTTATAATAAAAGTCAACTGTTATGTTTCGGTGTACGTTGAACAGCGAAAACAGAGTTTAAAATGCACCCTGTGAAGGAAATTGAGGATGGCACTCGTTGAAATGTATCCGTGATAGAGCATTCAGGTCTTGATTTTAGGTATATATTGTTTATAATGTATTGCAAGCATGCAAAGGAGAAAAAATGTTATCAAAATTAATGTATCTTCTAATGATTAGTTCGCTAACCTTCGGTCTGACAGAAAAAGAAACAGATCTGGTTAAGCCGAACGAGAGTAATCCTGAGATATCAAATCAACTCGTGCGACCGATCACTTATCCGAAAATACACCTATCCATAACTACGAAGATCGAGCAAATATCCAACGAAAAAATGAAGGTCTGGATTTTCTTCACGGATAAAGGAATCTTTTCTCTAGAACACTTTGAGGAAGCCTTAAACCGAGCCGAAGCCAACCTCACTGAACGTGCGCGTAAAAGGAGGCTCAAGACGATGCACGAGGGGGCGTGTGTCGATTTTACTGACCTCCCTGTCCACAAGGCATACATTGACAAGGTGTTAGATGTGGGTGTGAAACATCGGGCGACTTCCCGCTGGCTGAATGCAATCAGTGTCGAAGCCTTTGCCGGACAGATTTCTGTAATTGCAGAATTCGACTTTGTCCACTCTATAAAACCCGTTGCTCAATTCCAGCGCAATGAACCATCGTTTCATAAGGAACAAACTGGGACAAGGGATAGTCTCGACTACGGCCCTTCGTATGACCAGCTCGAGCAGTTACATGTGCCTGCTGTTCACCAACTCGGTTATGATGCCTCTGGTGTTCTCATCTGTATGCTAGATACTGGTTTTAAACGAACGCACGATGCATTAGTCGATGTGACCGTGGTTGCGGAATGGGATTTTATCAATGATGACGGTAACACT
>LJNI01000092.1 GCA_001303225.1 candidate division TA06 bacterium DG_78
GTCGTGTAAAATCCTCGATTTCTGAGTGCGAATCGACATAAATTACACCCAAAAGTTTGTCCTTTGCCTTAAGGGGAACAGCCATGACCATACGCAATCCGAGTGCTTCGATACTCTTACTAATCTCAAATTCTTTATTATCATAGATATCGCTCAGAAACAGTGGTTCGCCAGTAGCTAAAATGCGGTTCACAACCGTCCTCGATATTTCAAATCTCTCACCTTCTAATGTTCTTTTATCAATGTTTCTTGTAACCTTAAATTCTAAATTACTGTCCTTACCAACGAGCATTAAGAACCCGCGTTCTGCCCGAGTCAAGCTAATTGCCGAATCAACGATGAGTTCGAGCAGTTGATTGAATCCTTGAGGCGTATTAATCGAGTGAGTTATCTCGAGGAGTGACCGGAAATAATTATATTCCTTTATGAATTCTTTAGGTATTTCTTCTATCTTGGCCTTTTTCTTCAATTGTTCAATTTTTTTATCATAGCTATCCAAAATGGAGGAAAATTTTTTCTTTATGTTCGAGCTTTTGTGCATATTCACTTAAATTATATACGAAATAAATATAAGGTCAATCTAATAATTTTTCAATTTCATGTATTGCAGTGAAAACTGCACGACGGTCAGGACGTTTCAGATAGTATTCTCTGTTCGTTTCACTTTTCATCTTGCATCCCACTTCTCTAAAAATTTTGTTACACCTCTTGTAATAATCCAATGCTTTACTATACTGTCCATCATCTTGATAGAGCCGGCCATATTCAAAGAAGAACTTCCAGATAACTTCTGGTCTGCCAAGTTCTGGAGCAATTTTCATCGCCTCATCTAAAATATTCAACGCTCCTATTTTTAATAATAACCCTTGTTTTAAACCATTCTTAACCTTCCACAGTAACGCATCTACATGCAGATTCTTCATCTCTCTTTTCTTCGCGAATGTAATTACTCTATTAGCTGCATCAATTCCTTCTTTATGCCTTCCAATGTAATAACAGATTTCTGAATAGAAGAGCAGAAATCGAAATAGTGCTCTCCTTAATCCTATCTTTCTCGCGAATCTCATCCCGAGCTTATAATATTGCATCGCGTTCCTGTAATCCCCAAGTAATATGTGAATTTGGCAAAGATACATATAACAGTCTATTTCAACTTTCTTACTACTACTATTGATAACGATTCTTAAACTATCTTCGATGTGCTTTTTTGCCACGTTAAGCCTGCCAATTTCTTCAAAGAGAGAACCGATCTCGGCAGACAATGCAGCAATGCCGATATGATGTCCAAGTTCCCTGGCAATTCGTAATGCCTTTCTGTAGTATTTTAAGGCTGTAGTGTAATCACCCATTTCTTTATAAACTGTACCAATCAGTATAATCGAAGGAATTTCTCTTTCTTTCCATCCCATACCGTGCATAATGTTCAATCCTCTCTCTGCATACGATAGTACTTTTCTATAACAACACTGTTGTATGAGACATTCACCTAGTCCCAAGAAAGCAGCACCAAGCATGAGGGAATTACCTATTCTCTTTGAAATAGTGAGTGCTCTTTGGAAACTTACTACTGCATCTTGCAGATTTCCTTTATCGTTTAGAGCATTACCAAGATTACATGATCCGGTTGCAACACCATACTGATCGCCTATCTTGCCTGATATCTTAATTACTCTTTTGTAACAGTTTATCGCCTTTTGAAAATCAAATTTTACATAATAAGCAATTCCAAGACCATTAAGGACGCCAGCAATTCGTTCCTGATCGCCAACCTTGGCATAATATTTGTACGCCAATTGATGATAAACAAAAGCTTTATTATAATCGCCTCCGCTGTATTCAGCTTTGATTGATTCAAAGGTGCCTATATTATGGTAAATACTACCCAACAATTTGAGCATATGTTTACCTTTTAAATATTTCTGTGGTATTCTTAAATCATCAAACTTACATCTTGCTGCGCGTTGGTGGTCTCCTATTATTTGATAGGCTCGACATATTCTCACCTTAAGATATGTTTCTAAAAGTAGACGTAATGTACCCTTTTTTATTTTTCCCAAAAGTCTCAACGCTTCTCGGTAAACAGCCAATGCTGCATTATAGTTTCCCTGTCTCGCATAAGCATTACTGATATCGAGATATGCATTAATCTTTTTATCGGTTGGGCCGACCTTTAGACTGAGAGCCTTTCGTAAATGTTCTATTGCATTATCGTAACGACCAACAGTAATCTCGATTTGCGCTAATTCTTGTAGAATAGTAAATCGTAGTGGTGAATTTTTGTTACCTAAGATGTCAAGTACACCTGCATAGAATCGAATAGCCTGTTCATTTGCATAACGTTCACTACTTTTTTTTGCTGCCGATAATCCATAGTGTATTCC
The DNA here is from genome assembly GCA_001303225.1 of candidate division TA06 bacterium DG_78. Classification (GTDB taxonomy): domain Bacteria; phylum Hydrothermota; class Tepidihabitantia; order SM23-42; family SM23-42; genus DG-78. The sequence continues at coordinate 2,382 of LJNI01000092.1, forward strand.
TTTTTTATACGCCCTTGCATTAATAAAGTAATATGCTATGTCTTCAGTAACAAGATCCAAGCTTTTTTTATACAAATGTTCCAGTGTCTTACCTGCCTGATAATTGAGCATTTTTTGTCTCTGAACACTCAATCGCTTGTGTAAAGCCTCACTCAGTGCAGCGTGATATAATTGATATCTATTGTCCTCTTCGATTAAAATCTGCCTCCTCTTTAGATCCCATAGAGCCCTTAATAATTCGGTATCTTTCATCTTGGTGAGGTGTTTAATCATATCATAACGAAAACCCTTGAGAAGAATTGCAGAAAACTCCAAGATTTTTTGAGAATTGTGGTCCAATCCTTTTAGCCTCTTTATGACTATCTCTTCCACAGTTCTAGGAATAGATAGCCGCCGCACATCATCAACATCTACCCTCTCGCCTAAACGCGTACCAATCTTCTTGAGTAACGTCCGCATGATCTCCTCAACAAAAAATGGATTACCACCAGTCTTCTCCATAAGATATCGCACTAACGCGGATGAGTTAGATTCTTTTGTTATTGTCGAATCTAAAAATGAATAGAGAGATTTAAAGGTTAATGGCCTTAGTTCGATTACTGTCAGGTAACCCTCGCGCTTCAAATGAGTCGTAATTTTTTTGAGTATCGGTTTTTCTGCTAATTCCTCTCTTCGAGAGGCACCACAAACAAATATGTTCTTACCTGATAAGTTTCGACCGAGGTACTCTAAGAATTGAATACTTAAATCATCAGCCCAATGTAGATCCTCGAGTAGTATAACGAGCCCTCCAAGATACATGGTACAATACCCTAGCAACTCAGAGAGCGCTTCAAAGTTTCTCAATTTTTCTTGCTGTGGGCCTATAGGTACGAGTGAAGGCAAATACTTTCTCAATCGGCTATCAGCTAAATCTGGAAAGATCTTAAACAGAACAGCGAGTGAAAGTCTTAACTTCTGTAATCGGTAGAAACCAGTCCGTTCCTTCATGTAATTGAATAACTCTCTAAAAATATCGTAGAATGGCTCTAACGGTCCAATCTTATCTTTACGCGCATAACCAATGAAACAGTGGCTCTTTTTTAATTGGGCAAATATTTTAAATTCTTTAAGCAACCTACTCTTGCCGATTCCTGCATCACCAGTAATTAATACAACATGACCGTGACCATGTCGAGCCTCGGTATACAAAGATGCTAGTAGTGCCATCTCTTGGTTTCTACCAACAAACCGGCTGCTCAAAAGATACCCCTCAATTGTTTTTTCAGTCTCAGGGCTGAACTTTGATTTCGTGCAATTATTTATTACCGTGATCACCTCATTAGCACGGCTATACTCTTGGGCAAGTAACTTCGCAATCATGTGGTCTAACCACTGAGGTATAGCAAAAGCAATCTTTGATGGTGGCTGAGAAATACAATTTGTACCCTGTTTGAGGAGGGTAGCAAAACTCATTTTTTTTGAGACTCTCAATCGTTTCTGTGTAAAAATTTCATACAACAATACGCCTAAAGAATAAATATCTGCTCGGTGATCAATTGCCAAACCCTTGATGACCTCGGGTGCAATATAAGGAAATGTTCCTCTAATCCATGTTCCACCCTGTAATTGGTGTTCGCCAGCAAGACCAAAATCCATCAATTTCACCACTGGCTCGGCGCCAGATAATCGCACCAGCACATTGCCCGGCTTCACATCATAATGAATCAGTCCCTTGGCATGAATGTATTCCAATGCCCGACACAACTGCACAACTAATGGATAGATCCTGCTGTACGGTAATTTCTTCGTGAATTCGAAGATATTTGGGCCATCAACATACTCCATGGAAAAATAACTACGACCATCACGAAGTGTTCCAAAATCGTAAACCGAACAGAGATTAGGATGATAGAGGTCAGTGAGTAACCGAAACTCTCGTTTAAAACGCTGGACGACTCTTGAAGAGGTCGATTTTTTAGACAGAATTTTGAGGGCAATAACATGTTCGCTCTTTAAATCTCGGACTTTATAGACTTCACCGGTTGCACCCACCCCACATTTCTTCAAAATCTTGTAGCGATTATCAATCATTGTTTTTTGCATAATCTATCCCACATTTATTATAATCCATTGGGAAATTCAGTCAATATTTTAATCCAGATGAGCAGTACTACAATTACGCTAATTATTCAGATAGTATATTTTAGATGTAAGATGTTAGAATGTGGTTTATTTTTATTGGTATTGTCAACCAATAAAGGGATTAAAGTTATGTACCACTTTAATATCAAACCATAACATTTTTGTCATTTTATCATTTTGTCAATTAACAAAATGATAAAATGAGTCGATTTATTCGCTATATTAAAATGTGTATGACAATGAAATTTTGCGGTCTTGGGTTTCAAATTCAAATATATTCTCATCTATGCCAATATCTAACTCAAAATTTACAAGTTTAATACCACCACCAAAGGTAAGACCTTTTCGCGCACCCTCTTCATCATAAAAATATCCACCCCGTAAAGATACTACTTTATAAAACAAGAGTTCAATGCCAATTCCTTTCCATGCCGTATCCCATTCATATTTAAAATTTTCCCAAAATGAATTTTCTTCTATGGCGAACATACCGATAAGTATTTTCGTTATTTCAGCTGAAAAAGCGCACGAAAAATTTTTAGTATCAACTGGTTTATATGCTATACCAAGCCGATAAGTCCAAGGCAACGGATCATCAGAATATTTTATTTTCGGTCCAATATTATGTAAAACTGTACCGATAGAAAGGTTCGGTAAAATTTTATATAACAGATTAAAATCAAATGCCCAGGAAGAACCAGTCTCATCGCCATACCAGCCCCATGAATCCCACAAACCATACTGCTGTTTAATATATTTCCAACCAATGCCGAGAGATAGTTTTTTTGAAAACCTTCTTGAATAATTTAACTTTAAAGCAAGACGCCATATTCGATAGCTCCCCAAATAAACGCCCTCAAAATTACGAAGCTCGATAGTACCTGGTGTATAATACATTATATCAAAACCCCAGGCAGACGTAGCGAGTGGATATGTAAACCCACAATAAAAATAGTGCATATCTGGGGCTAAACCATTTAAATAGCCACAATAATCTACTGTAATCTTCGGTGATTTGAAAAATGCAAGACCTGCTGCATTGTAGTAATTTGTCGATGCGTCGTTGCATATTGCAGTATATGCATAAGCCATTGCTGTTGCCTTGGCTGATGGAGGAATAAGTAAAAATGTTGCTCCAGGTCTTTGCGCAGCAATCGTGAAAATAAATAGTGTCGCCGAAACCAAAACCACCCTCCTCAAACTCATATACAAATGATACTCACCTAATTTATCCTGTCAATGTCTTACGCTCTACGCTTCACCATGTCACTCATTCTCCGTTTCTCCCCTGCACCGTTTCCTTCCTTTTCAATCAGGGGTTGACAAATGGTGATTTTTAATTATACTTTTGGTCTATGAATGTATACCTAGAAAATAGAGGAGGAAAATGCCGACTATTAATCAATTAATTCGCTTAGGCAGGAAAAAGGTGTTGACCAAGAGTAAAGCACCAGCGCTCCAGAAAAATCCTCAGCGTCGAGGAGTATGTACGAGGGTCTATACAACAACACCAAAAAAACCTAACTCAGCACTGCGTAAGGTTTGTAAGGTGAGATTGACAAATGGCTATGAGGTAACAGCCTATATTCCTGGTGAGGGTCATAATCTACAAGAACATTCAATTGTCCTTGTCAGGGGTGGTAGGGTCAAAGATTTACCCGGTGTGCGTTACCACATTGTACGAGGTAAGTATGATACTGCGGGTGTTGAAGGAAGAAAGAAGAGTCGTTCACACTACGGTGTAAAGAGACCCAAACAGACACCGACAGCAACGTAGGAGAGACAACATGGGTAGAAGACGAAGGGCAGCAGTGCGGAAAATCCAACCAGACCCAAAATTCAATAGTATTGTAATAGGTAAATTCATCAACTATCTATTGTGGGATGGTAAAAAAATTACTGCAGAAAAAGTATTCTATAGAGCATTAGAACATATTGAAAAATTAACTAAGGAAGATGGCCTTACGGTTTTCGAAAGAGCACTTAATAATGTGAAACCTGTGCTCGAAGTAAAACCACGCCGCGTTGGTGGTGCAACCTATCAGATCCCAATGGAAGTAAGAGCAAATCGCAAAGAGAGCCTGGCGATCAAGTGGCTTATCACTGCAGCACGGGCACGATCTGAACACAAAATGGATGAACGGTTAGCTCAGGAAATCATTGCTGCGAGTCGAAACGAAGGTGCTGCAATAAAAAAACGTGAAGAAGTCCATAAGATGGCCGAGGCAAATAAGGCATTTGCCCATTTCCGCTGGTAGATCTACAATGTGATAAAGATACACCTTAGCAATTCCCTTCAAATTCTTTCGGAGCCATACTTATAGAATTCTATGAACTTTTCACGTAGAAAAAATAAAAAATTATACAGGGCAGCGCTCGTTATCATCAAAGACTGTCTTGGTATCAAACATAATGAGAAGGTAGTTATTATTACTGATGATTACTGTGACACGATCGGCTACACCCTTTGGAACGCACTCCGAGAAATTACGGATCCTATTCTCATTAAGATAAAGAGGCGACACATCCATGGTGAAGAACCACCACAATTAGTTGCTGATGTTCTCAAAAACTGTGATGTCTTTATCATGCCAACGTGGTATTCGCTCACCCATACTCGTGCACGAATTGCAGCAAACAGAAATGGCGCTCGTGGCACAACAATGCCAGGAATTACCGTCGACGTGATGACACGAGCACTTAATGTAGACCACCGAAGAATCAATGTTTTGACCAGAAGATTAGTCAACCTATTATCAAAAGCAAATAAAGCTCTTATTACCACAGAACGGGGAACACATCTCGAACTGCACCTAGCAAAAAGACGAGGGTATGTCGATACCGGAATCATTAAAAAACCTAAAGAATTTTCAAATCTCCCTGCAGGTGAAGCCTATATTGCACCTCAAGAGTACAAGAGTAATGGTACCATCGTTGTAGACGGTTCGTTCGCGCCAGTAGGATTGATGAAGAACCCTGTAGTATTAAAAATCAACAAGGGTAGTCTGGTGAAAATAAACGGCAACCATACACTCAATCACCTCTTCAAAAAGTATGGCAAAAGAGAACGCGTACTCTGTGAATTGGGAATCGGCACGAATCCACGTGCGAGAATTACAGGTAACGTACTGGAGGACGAAAAGGTCCTCGGCAGTGTTCATGTAGCTTTTGGTAATAATGTGGGCTTTGGAGGAACTAACACAGCAAAAATTCATCTCGATGGAGTAATGAAAAAACCGAGTGTCTCGCTCGATGGCAAACTGATAATCAGAAAAGGCAAATTTTTAATCTAAATATTCCCATTTGAATACTTTTATAATTGTCCTTTTTATCCTCAATGTTCCTATTAAAAAAATTAATTTCATTGGTAATAAATCAATATCTACAGGGGATTTGCAACAGGAAATAGTATCACAAAAAAATATCGAATTCTACGATGCTAATATTACATATGACACCGAGAAAATACTCCGGGTATACAACAACCATGGTTTTTTTTCTACCGAAGTAACACCTGACGTCAAAGCAACTGAAGAAGCTGTAGAGATTATTTTTACCATAAAAGAAGGACCACGTCCAAAAATAGACAGCATCGGTATATATGGTATTAGCCGAAACGGAATCGATCATCTGTTCACAATAAGAGTAGGTGATTATTTCATCGCCGAGAAAATTGATGTTACGGAGAAGAAAATTGAAAATTACTATAAGAACCGCGGGTATCCATTTGCGGTTGTGACATCATCACAAAAACCTGATTCGGGAATTTTAGCATTTGACATCGAAACAGGAGTAATACACTACATTAGACAAATAAACCTACACGGGTTAAAATTCTGTAATCCCAATGTTGTCATGCGGGAAATAGAACTGAAAAGTGGTGATATGTACAGTAAAGAAAAACTTTATAATAGTCAACGAGAGATTTATGGACTCGGTTTTTTTAGTACGATTGATGTGGAGATGTTGAAGGACGAACCAGACACACTTGATTTACTCTTTACTGTCCGAGAATTAAAATCTCGAATTTTAAATTTGGGACTCGGTTTTTCTATACCCGTGAGTTTTCTCTTTTCGTTCGGCTTGGAAGAATTGAAT
>LJNI01000093.1 GCA_001303225.1 candidate division TA06 bacterium DG_78
TTTACATGCGGCGATTTTGGATTGCCACCGAGCATGGTGACGCTGCCGGTATCTAATCTGGCAATAGTAGGCTGTGTTTTAGAATCTGCGTATGAAGAGCCAAAATACCCTTCAAGAACGCTATTTATGAGAACCCTGTCGCGTTTATGTTCTTTAAATAACGGCTCAATTATACTTCTTTCTTTAATATCTATTTCATATATCAAATTAATTTCCTTATTTTTGTTTTCACGTAGAACATTTTAAACAAACTCAGGTCTTTGTCAATTGAATCAACTGTGCTTTGAATTTCATCGACCTTGCCATTACGAGGCGTGTCAATGCTCACGATGCCCTTCTCACTTTGTCATTTTGTCAATTGGCAAAATGTGAAAATGAGAATTGTATCTACTAAGAAAACCTCCATTCCGCTCCGGGATCGGACATCGATCCTGAGTGTAATGCTTTTCTAACAGGGTGAATATGTCAGGCTGGTTTTAGTGTCTCTATCGCATAGAAAGCATCGATCCCATGGGTTGAGAAAGAGCCAGAGAGGATTAATTGAAAAACTATCAGAATGAAATTAATGCGTATTAGCTATTATATAGAAGCTTCTTGACAAAAGTAATTTTTATGTTATACTAAGCAATGATTCTAACACTTAAGAGAAAGCGAAGAGTATGAGTCTGTGTATATATCTCACTCAATTGTTCATAGCACAAAATATATGGTTTAATGATTACTAACAGTTTTTAAGTCTATCAGAAAGTAAAACTATTTGTATTATGGTAGAAAATAGTCGAATATTCTGTTTAATAAAAATTTAAGAATTTACTTGTATTCAGGGTAACTAAGTAATATTTCAAATAGTGAGTTTCTATATTAGATCAAAAAGAGAGGAGGATTGTATGAGCGTCACAATTGCTAAGTACATATTTGATGGGCCATTTGCAACAATAGACAAGCTTACGGGCAAACAAGGTGTTTACGCCGTGATTGGAAAAACAGAAGGCAAACTCTACTTTGGCAGTATGCAGTATGTTGTGGTGAATATTGATTTGTAAAATAATGATAATCTTTTTAAATTGTTTGGTAAACATCCATTAATATGGTTAACAAGATTTTATATATTTACAATGATAAAAAATTAGAATTTGGAGCACATCACATAAATAATTTGATAGTTAATAAACTAAGGACTAAAGGTTATTCAGTCCATAGTATATATCCTAAAGAAAGTATTAATTTATTTTCTAAATCATTAGATGGTATAAGTAGTATTCTATTTTTTTATTCATTGATTAGCAAAAAAACTGAAATTGAAAAATATGATATTATCCAGGGTACAACATATACTACTCTTGCATTTTTGGGGAACGGTATTCCTATTGTTTCTCTTTTTGGTTCAACAACATATGGGTTTCTTAAAAATGTTCCTTCTGTGGGAAAAATTAAAAAGGAGAATAAAAATTTACTGAAAATATTTGATGAATTGAAAAAATACAGTATTATTGACAGATTGTTGCCTTTAGTTAAGTCCTTAAAAGACATAAGCAAAATAGAAATAGATGTAGCAAAAAAGAGTGATATAATCATTGCCACTTCGAAGATAGTGAAGCAGGAATTGATAAGAAACGGAGTTTCGAGAAAAAAAATTGCTCTTATACATAATGCGATTGAAGATTATTGGTTCAAATCAAAGTTTGTGAAGAAAATTAAACCAATATCAGAACTTGTATATCTTGGCCGGATGGGAGATGACCCATTTACAATAAAGTTAAAAGGTATTGATAGGCTAATTTATATTTTGAAAGAGTTCCCAAATTTAAAGAAAACAATCATTGGTATGTGTAGAAAAACAAAGAAATATGATCAATTCTTCTCTCAATTTCTTAAGACCGACTCATATCTGAGTGTAAATAGGAAAAAGATCCCCAAGATTTTGCGAAATCATTACGGTGATATTTATATAAATCCTGGGCGGTATGAAGGATTTTGCCTGAGCCTTATTGAAGCGATGTCTCAAGGATTAGTACCGATAACATTCCCAACGGGTGTGGCGCCCGAGATAATCCAAGATGGACATAACGGTTATTTAGTTAATACCATCAACGATATGATTAAAAAAATAAATTTACTCACTTCAAAAAAAGCCACCAGAACACGAATGGCAGAAGAGGCATTAAAAACGTCTAAACTTTTTAATTCTGATATTCTTATTAAAAAATATGTTGATATCTATCATGAGTTAAAAGATAAGAAAGGACATCAGACACACTGATGTGCCAGTTATACACACGAGTCATTAGTTATACAGAAAAACCATTCAGATATTTATCATGATGGATTATATTAATTACATTTCTGGTATATCTTTTCGTTTTATAAAGCCCCAGACACCATTGGTTCCGATCGGATGGACGAAACTCAGAAATTTACTGAATTTTGGCGTTTTATTAGAATTGAATAATACTAAAATCCCTTATCGCGAGCGAAAAATGAAATGCAACTTAAGGGAAATTTGTTACATGCCGAAGATGTCAACATTTGCCATTGGAGCTATGATTAACATGGGCGTATCTAAAATGCCAGAAAATCATGTTTTCGTCAATATAGGAACATGGTATGGATTTACTTTCTTAGCAGGAATAATAAATAACAGTCAGAAAAAATGCGTAGGAATCGATAATTTCTCAGAATTTGGTGGTCCGCGGAATGAGTTTCTCAAAAAATTTGATAAATACAAGAGCCGTAAACACCATTTTTATGAAACGAACTATGTTGACTACTTTTTAAAGGTTCATAGAGAACCCATAGGATTTTACATCTATGACGGAAATCACAGCTATGAAAATCAATTACATGGATTACAAATGGCAGAACCATTTTTTACAAAAAACAGTATCATTTTGGTTGATGATGTTAATTATGATGAGGTGAGACAAGCTACTGTAAACTTTATTTCTAAGAGTCCTTATAAATACCGGGTTATTTTCGATAAAACAACGTATTGCAATTATCATCCCACTTTTTGGAATGGAGTTATGGTTCTTCAAAGAACTGAATAGCTAAAAAGTTAACAAAGTATGGAAGGGCGGTTTTTATCCCACTATCGAAATTCAGAATAAAATCAAAACTTTACCCTTCCCCTTACAGGACCTACGGCAGGATCTACGACAATACTATTTAATAAATGCGGTTCCTTTAAAAATAATTCGATATTTCGGAATATTTAAGGCCTGAAACTTAACAAAACAGGACAGGACGGTTTTGTTAACCCTGCTGCTATCCGTGCAATCCTCTGGTTAGTCTCACCATCGATTACAAATACGTATCCACCGCCTCCGCCAGTATAGACTGCGTTGCTAGTAGAATTATAGGCAAGGCACCATGGGGATCCCATAGAACCTAAGTTGTCTGGCAGGTAGATAGTGGTCTCTAGCCATTGGGCATTGGCGATCCCGACCAAGCCAAAGCAAAGTATGACGGCATTGGCAATGTATCTCATCTTTCCACCTTCTTCTAAGTGTAATGACCTTTATTTCATGGATAAAAATTTGTTGTTTTAACATATTCCCTCCTTCACTTAGATGGAGTGCTGATTTCTGCAAAATATTATCTTGCAATATTATACTTGAAGTCTATAAATTGTCAGAACTGCCCAAGGAAAAGAAAATGTCAACTATGCTTTGAATTATAAAACCTTGCACCGTGACATCATTTTCTCATTTTGTCAATTAACAAAATGAGAATTGTATCTACTAAGAAAACCTCCATTCCGCTCCGGGATCGGACATGCTTTCAAATTTTATTATTCCATTATTTTAATTTGATTACCTTCATGGGTTTACAATTATTGACTTCTAAGAAATAGACACCAGATTGAACATCTGTGCCGTTTATATCCTTACCATCCCAGATTATATGATTAGATAGCGCATAATGATCGGTCAGATCAAAGAATTTAACAAGCCTGCCAGATAAATCATAAATTCGAATTCTATCTTTGGGTGATGGTGTGAAACTGATAATTATTTTATCGATGAAAGGATTGGGATAGCACATCATTTTAATATTTGGTTTCTCTGGATTCGCGATTTCAGCCACGCTCAAATGTTCATGCAGGGCTATAAGATTAAAAAGGACAGAATCTTCCAAAGGTATTACTTCCTTTAGATCGGATGCAATCTGAGATAAGTAAGGCTCGGCAACATTTGTATTTCCTCCAGCATCATATATTGCAATTAACATATCTTTATAAATTATACCTATTTCCTCACCTTTAACAGCGAGCTGATTAAACAAACTACTTAAGGTCATCACTCCCGGGTAGCTAAGGGATCCGTAATAATCTGCTGATGCATCCCAACTGATTTGGCAAAGCAACATACCATTTATAAACATTGAACCAAGAATATTAATTGCATCAATGAGACTACCACCTGCCCACACCATTACCGAATCAAAAATAGGCTGGAAGGTTTGCAGATTCATGTCTTCTTTCATTACTGCAAAAGTCGGTGCGCCAAACACAGGCTGAAAGCCCGGCGGCCAGTCTAACCAGGTTGTATCAAATGCAGTTGAGTCGCCACTAAGGCGGTCTATGCTTTTTGCAAGGGATTGGCACAACATTTCTTCATTTGATGGCATGGGTCCTATTGGAGTGTAGGACAAAAGGCAATACGGTGTTACTGGTCCTTCAACTGCTAATTTGAAAGTGTCCAAATCTATAATCACTTCTGAACCTCTATTCTCTGGATTAGGGATACCAAATATCCCCACACCAGGGTCATTTACAACGATACAGGAATCAGTGTAGCCAACAACTACTATTCCATGGCTACTATGAATACCAAGAATACGAAGAGTATCATAGTCTTCTTGAGGCATATAATAAGGGTCGACGCTCGTTTCCGTAGGCAATCCAACGTCTATTCTGTTTTTCAATTCAGCCAAATATAATTGCCATGATTGTGCAACTTCAAAATCACAACTGAGGTTTCTAATTTCACCCGCAAACTCAAAATCACTTTCTCCTTGACACACATTTATTCCACCAAAAACATAGAACCAGTTATCAAGATAAATCATAGAATGAGGGCAACATCCTAACTCGATTGTTTCATATATTGTATTATTAGCACCGTAAAGATTAAATATCATAGAGAGACTCGCATAATGACAAAAACCATCCATTTCTTGCCAGATCCAAGGCACAGAATCTCGCATCGATACAAATAGGCTGTCCATATTGTCGCTTTCATTGTCCTCTTCTATTGAATCATAAGGGTCTACCACAAAATATATATGTGAAGATCCTGTGAATCCATTCCAAATTACTGAATCATATACTGTGCTGTCTGGTGTCAAAGACGGGATGATCTGGTCGCCACCTATCTGTGTCCCACCACTAGCTGGATTTCCTAAAAAGAATTGGACCACGATATTGTTTTGAATCGACGTGCCGTCGTTTCTGATTACTCCAACAATATTCATACCATCTGCAGCTTCGTAATCATTAGCAAGATATACACTAACAGCTAATAGGTTTTCATCTCGAAAGAGATAATTATCAGTTTCTCCTGTGCTCGGCGACGAGATATCAGACGCATTTATCGAGAATGGTCTTGTTTTATCTCCTGTTTTGTTATTTTCAGCATTTATCACCGTAGTATTAGCAATGATCGGCACTGAGATCATAAAATTCCCATTTCTAACATTACTGAGCATTTGAACACTATCAAATCTGCTAACACATGGAGTATTGGACACTTGGGCCGATACTTGTGCCACGAATAACGCAGTAATGCAAATTATCAATTTCAAAATCCTCATAAAACCACCGCCTTTGGTCTATTGCTTTCTTATCTGAGTCCAAGGTGAGAGAGCAGGGATCGTAAAGAAAGCTATATAATTATAGGATGAATCCTAACAAAACAACTAACACAAACAGATGCGTAATTTTAAAAGGTCCATCCCACATCGTAGGTGGACATGGCCTGAACAGTATTAACCTGCAGTAAAGATTCCCTGTTTTATGTAAACACACGGAGGGAAGAAAATGTCAACTGTGTTTAGCATTGTGAAACCGTGCACCGAGGCATCATTTTCTCATTTTGTCAATTGACAAAATGAGAATTGTATCTACTAAGAAGACCTCAATTCAGTATATTTAAGGCATAAAACTTTACCCCGTTTGAAACTGTCACACTTGTTTGTGTATACAAGACAAGAAATACACGATGTGATCTGCCTTGAAAATCTAAGGCTTCTTCTTTTTATTGTTTCTAACGGGGTTTACAGATTATGACAGGACGGTTTTAGTGCTAATTATTGAATATAGTCAAATGGAGGCAATTTTTTCATAAGTGACCCCATGTCCATCCATAAAATGGGATAATTTATGGAAATTGAAAAACTCAGTACCCCATTACTTAATCAAGATTAAATTTCTTATCACAGTAAAGCTATTTGTACTTAGTCGGTAAAAATAGACACCACTTGTAACCTTCTCACCCCAGTCATCCTTTGTATCCCAAATAGCAATGTAATTGCCCGACTCCTTCCTGGCATTAACCAGAGTTCGCACTAATCTACCAGTGATATCATAGACCTTAAGCGTGACTTGCTGTTTGCCAGCAATCTGATACCTGATACTGGTAAATCGGGTAAATGGATTGGGAAAGTTCTGTTCTAACCTGGTTACTGATGACTGATTACCAACCACTTCTTCTACTCCTACCTCATCCTTGATTACTGATATGTTGTCATCAACAGCATTAGTCACATAAGTCCGGTTATTGGTCTGGTTCCAGACTAAAGCATCAGGAAAATCTCCAACCGGGATCGTTGTGATTACTGAGTTGGTTACACCGTCAATGATTGTGATGCTATCGCTTTGGAAGTTGGCGCAGTATACCTTATTATTGGTTGAGTCCCAGACGAGGGCACCGGGTTCATCTCCAACTGGGACCGTTGTGATTACTGAGTTGGTTGCACCACTAATGATTGTGATACTATCGCTTTGGAAGTTGGCGCAGTATACCTTATTATAGGTCGAGTTCCAAACAAGGGTAAGAGGGCAAATTCCAACTGGGACCGTTGTGATTACCGAGTTGGTTGCACCATCAATGATCGTGACATCATCGCTTCCAGAGTTGGCGCAGTATACTTTATTATAGGTCGAGTTCCAGACAAGGCCACGAGGTTGATTTCCAACAGTGACTGTTGTAATCACCGCGTTGGTTGCACCATCAATGATTGCGACTTCGTGTGTATTGTACTTAGCCGCGTATACCTTATTATTGATCGAGTTCCAGACAAGAGCCCAAGGTTCGCCATAAATCAAGAGCGATGTGATCACCGCATCGGTTGCACCATCAATGATTGTAACATAATGCTCATTGCGGTTAGCACAGTATACCTTATTATTGGTCTGGTTCCAGACAAGGGCATAAGGTCCATCTCCAGCCCCAACCGTTGTGATCACCGCGTTGGTCTCACCATCAATGACTGTGATATTATCACTATTTTCATTGGCGCAGTATACCTTATTATTGGTCGAGTTCCAGACAAAGGCACGAGGCTCATCTCCAGCCGGGACTGTTGTGATTACTGAGTTGGTTGCACCATCAATGATCGTGACATTATCGCTCAGTCTATTAGCGCTGTATACCTTATTATTGGTCGAGTTCCAGGCAAGGGCAACAGGACCATCTCCATTTGCGATCATTGTGATCAATGAATTAGTTGCACCATCAATGATTGTGATACTACTGCTATACTCGTCGGCACAGTATACCTTATTATTGGTCGGATTCCAGACAAGGCCACGAGGCCCATTTCCAACTGGGATTGTTGTGATTACTGAGTTGGTTGCACCATCAATGATTGTAACATCATCACCGAAATAGTTGGCGCAGTATACCTGATTATTTGTCGAGTTCCAGACTAAAACATCAGGATAATCTCCAACTGAGACTGTTGTGATTACTGAATTGGTTACACCATTTATGATTGTGACATCATCAGTATAATGGTTAGCACAGTATATCTTATTATTGAACGAGTTCCAGACAAGAACACCAGGACCATCTCCAGCCCCGACCGTTGTGATCACCGAGTTGGTTGCACCATCAATGATCGTGACATTATCGTCTCCGGAGTTCGCGCAGTACACCTTATTATTCGTCGAGTTCCAGACAAGACCACCAGGATAATCTCCAACCGAAACCGTTGTGATTACCGAGTTGGTTGCACCGTCAATGATCGTGACATTATCGCTTCCAGCATTGGCGCAGTATACCTTATTATTGGTCGAGTTCCAGACAAGACCACGAGGCCCATCTCCAACTGCAACCGTTGTGATCACCGCGTTGGTCGCACCATCAATGATTGTGACATTATCGCTATCATAGTTAGCGCAGTATACCTTATTATTGGTTGAGTTCCAGACAAGGGCATTAGGGGCATCACCAACTGAGACCGTTGTGATTACCGAGTTGGTTGCACCATCAATGATCGTGACACTATCATCAGTATAGCAAGCACAGTATATCTTATTATTGGTTGAGTTCCAGACTAAATCATATAT
>LJNI01000094.1 GCA_001303225.1 candidate division TA06 bacterium DG_78
TTATTACTGCTTGCCCATGTAATAATATATGGCACAGTAATACCCGCGAATGTAACACACTATCATTTATTCTGGTTCGGCCTGTCGGGTATTATTGGTTTTTCTATCGGCGATGCGTTACTGTTCAGGGCGTTTGTGTTAATAGGACCCAGGCTTAGCATGCTGCTCATGTCACTCGTGCCGATATTCGGGACAATAATCGCCTGGCTTTTCTTACATGAAATTATAGCTTTCACTGACATAATGGCGATCATTGTCGTGTTAGCAGGAATTATCTGGGTAATATTAAGTCGAAGAAATAATGAACAACATACTCAAGGCCACTATATGACCGGCATCATCTGTGGAATTGGTGGTGCCTTAGGCCAAGCAATTGGACTCATCTTATCAAAAAAAGGTTTGGAAAATAACTTCTCTGCCCTTTCCGGGAACATTATTAGAATCTTTTTCGCAACGTCAGTTCTATGGATTTTCACTTTGTATCAAGGTAAGATAGCACTCACATTCAGAAAATTAGGGGATATAAAAGCTACAATCACGATGTGTGGTGGCGCTCTTTTTGGTCCCTTTATCGGTGTCTGGCTCTCTTTGGTGGCAGTTCAGTATGCTTATGTTGGAATTGCATCGACCTTGATGGCACTACCTCCTATCTTTTTGATTCCCTTATCCTGGTGGATCTTTAAGGAAAAAATTAGTCTTGTTACAATATTAGGAACAATCATTGCTGTTATTGGTGTGGCACTAATTTTTCTTATTTAGTATAACTAATCTGACCTCACAAACTTTCTGTCAAACTGTTATAATCTTGTCTGATTTCATTACAGTAGAAACGAATTCCATCATATCACTAACTCGGCCTATAATAATTTTATCTCTCAGGTTATAATATCCAACACATGTGGCACAAGCGATCAAATCAACACCGGCTTTAAACAACGCATCAAGCGCATCGAGGAACGGTGTTCCCTCTGCCAAGAGGAAAACACCAGTACCATAAAAAATTATTCTGTCTGGTTTCTTTTCTGACATCCATAATTTTTTCAAGAAAGACCCCATCATTTGCTCACCTAAATCCTCAGGATTGACAACAAATCCTTTATTATTAATCAAAATTGTTGTATCCATAGGCTAAAACCTCCACTTTATTTAAATTATAATCTCAAAATTCATGTCAAAAGAAACACGAAGCTTAGATGTTTTGAACTTTGTATTTTGGTAATTGGAATTTGCTTGCCCCGTTAGATAGAAGAAATTCTCGGAGATAGCACACATCGAATTTTCTCCACAATACTATAGATGTCTGAAAAGATAAATTAAGTATATATCTAACGGGGTGAAAATTTAGTGCTTCGGATTTAGTATTTATAAGTTAGTATCCCCAGATTTCTTTCAGGTAGACTGTCCTACGGCATGCCGGGCACAAGAATTGTAGATGTTCGCTTCGATAAGGAACAGTATCAGAATGCCTGGGCATTGATTCCTCGCCATATTCCTGAGACAGGACTAAAAAGAGATTGGGGTTAGCATATGCCAATTCTCCGACACGCTTTGCAATCCATAAAAGGTGTGCCCGCGTCGTAATGACTTCACCGCACCGCTCACACAGAATCAATTCTTTCTCAATGGCATTATCATAGCCCTCTTTAGTAATCTGCGCCAAATCATATTCTTGTGTGTGTTTAATACCTTCTTTTGTTGTGCAGTACGCAACACACTGTCCACAATAGATACACCTTTCCTGATAATGAATTTCTCGACGAATCTTTTTAATCTTATCATCTTCTTGTGCGCGCGCATTTGCTGGACACACCTCAACGCACGCACCACACAAAATACACGTATCAACATTAAATTCAATCTTTCCCCTAAATTTCGGCGCAGCTGGTGATGGTTTAAATGGAAACTTTGATGTGTATGGTCCGAAAAGTATTGCCCTTATTGCCTCACCAAGCTCCCTCAGTTTAGGTTTCCTCATTATTTTTCCTCCTTCGGTTTCTCAATCTGTTCTCCTCCGAGTTTGTCTTCCCCATATTTATCTACGACCGAGCCCTTCCACATCTTCGTGCCAAAATGTAATGAGCCCTTCATCAAAGCATGGGCAGCAACTGGGCTGGTCAGGAGTAGAAATCCGCCACAAATAAGAGCCTTTATGCCCATCGGGCTAAAGCCCTTTAAGAGAAAAATACCGATCATAATACCAAACGTTCCCAAGGTCACACATTTTGTTGATGCCTGCAATCGATTATACACATCTGGAAAACGTACAAGACCAACAGCGCCAAGGATATCAAAGAATACACCAATCCAGATAATGATCCAACCAATAGGACTAATCATCGAGACTCCTTTTTTCTAGATATTTTGCCAATGCTAGTGTGCCTATGAAACTGAACATCGCAAGTGTAATAGATAAATCCATTAAATACGAAAGGTCATAAAATAATGCACTGAGTGCGGTGATACCAACAAACAGTATACCCATAATATCTACACCAACTGCACGATCAGAAATTGAAGGTCCCTGATAGATTCTATAGAGACATAAAAATCCACCTATTGCAAGAATACTGAATATTATACTACTCATTCGAATATCCTCCTCAGGTATTTTTCAAATGACCGAGCAATGATTCTTGATGCTTTATCAACATAGCTCGTTTGTACCCAAATCCAATGGATATAGAGATAATCTCCATCGATCTCACATGTCATTGTGCCAGGGGTCAAGGTAATTGAATTTGCTAAAAATACCTTGGCGATATTAGTTTTTAAAGTTGTTTTAATTTTTATAATACCAGGCTTTATAGGCCTCTCGGGATGGAGTACGCGATAGGCTACATCAATATTAGCTTTAACCATACACCAAATAAATACTGGAATATAGATAATAAGCCAAAAGAGTCTATGCAATTGCAAAAATTTTATTGGTTTATCAGTAAAATAGCCGCCAAAGATAATCGTTCCGAGTAAAACAACAATTATGCCAGCAACCAAATGGTCAAGATTAACACTCAGAGTCAATAAAAGCCATAAACAGAAACCGATTATGAAATAAATAACGTAGCGCATTTAGACCTCCTCAGAAATTAACCAAGACATGGCTAAAAACCAAATTCGCATACTCGACACCTCGCAGTAAGGCATGGGCTGCTGGGCCAACGATAAAATCCATAACCGGTTGAAATCCAATACCAATAATTACAATCAAAACGACAAGAAAAACCATTCCTATTCTCATCGTAAATGGTGCTCGTTTTGTATCGCTCTTTCTTTTTTTCATAAATACGCTATTTTCAATCTTCAATAGGTATGCGAGGGTCAAAATACTCAAAAGAATTGCAAGAACTGCAAGCCATAAAAATCCCGCCTTAATTGCACCCAAAATAATAAATAATTTTGCGAAGAAACCAACCAAAGGTGGTATACCAACTAAAGAAAGACCACCAAAACGGAAACTCCACGCAGTGGTTGGCATCCGTTCGCCGAGTCCAGCGAGTTTTTTTAAATCACTCGTACTGGTAGCATAAACAACTGAACCAGAAGTTAAGAATAATAGACCCTTTGCAAAACCATGAGCTAATATATAAAATATTGCGCCAACAATTCCATAGAAGTTACCAATGCCAAATCCTATTAAAATGTAACCGACCTGGGAAATACTTGAAAAAGCTAATAATCTCTTATAATCGGTCTGATTAAGAGCAGTCAGACCAGCAAAGGCAATAGATAGTAAACCCATGCCGATCAAAATATTAAAAAACATCGGATCATGTGCTCGTGTCAAACCGAAAACATTGAAGATAATTCGTGCCATGGTATAGATACCAAAAACTTTAGTACAAATACCAGCCAAAAGACTGGAAATTGGTGCAGGCGCAGCAGGATAGGCATCTGGTACCCACGAATGAAATGGTACCAAGCCAGCCTTAATCGAAAAAGCAAAAAGCATCATTCCTAAGATCATCCAGAAAAATGGCGTATGTCCAACCACCTGTAAAGAATAGGAAATATCTGCAAGATTCAAAGTCGATGTCTTTGCATAGAGAAGGGCAATTGATAGCAAAAATGTCAATCCACCAATTTCTCCCATGACCATATATTTAAACGCAGCCTCTAATTCTTTAGCGTCAATTCCAAAAGCAACCAGGGCATATGAGGCAATTGCAGCAATTTCTAAGAAGACGAACATATTAAACAAATCACCTGTAATCGAAATTCCCATCATTCCTGCAATTACTAACATAAGTAATGTATAAAATTTCCATTGCCCTGTATAACGAGACAGGAACCGATAAGAAAATAAACAGCTAGTAAATGAAATAATTGAAATTACAAATACAGTAACAGCAGAGAATGAATCAAAAGCCATAACAATACCAAGTGGTGGCGGCCAATTACCCATTTTGTACACAACCATAGGTATCTCTTGGGTAACTGCGATACCGTACAATGAGATAATAAATAACACAAAAGAAACTAATGTTGAAACAATCCAAATCAAAGGCTTAAAAATCTTTCCAAGTATCGGAATGAGAAATGCCGTAATGAGAGGTAACGCAAAAAACAATGGAATAAATGACATCAATTCCTCCAATCAAAAGGGCTTACCGAAGGCACAAAAAAGACTACAAGAAGGCTACTAGGGCTTAATAAATCTTCGTTCATTTTCTCTTTATATAATCTATTTTGCCTTTTATTGCCGTCTGCTGCCATCTTCTGCCTTCCTTACCCCTTTAATTTCTTGATCTCAGCAATATCAAATGTTTTGTAACGGTTATAAATACGGAGAATTACTGTAAGCATGAGGGCTGTTGTTCCAAGAGCAATCACAATTGCTGTAAGTACCAGTGCCTGTGGAATTGGATCAACAAAATTATGTGGTGTATTCACTTGAGTTATAATAGGAGCCAGTGCACCATGTTTGAAACCAATAAGAGCGAAGAGAAGATTAACTGCGTACTCAATAAAGGCAAAACCAATCGCAATTTTGATTAAATTACGCTTCGTGACGATGGCGTAAAGACCAATAAGAAACAGAATAATACAACTCGCGAAAATAATCATATTCTTCTCCTCAATCTTCCATGATATACTTCATTGCTCCTAAGGCGAGAAAGATTGAAAATAATCCCGCACCAACCTTTATGCTGATTGCAATATTGCAGAAAGGAATAATACCAGCACTCAAGAGATGGAATGGTGTCCCTTTAGGTAAAAAGTTTAAGAAAAATGTACCAGCCACGAGTAATGCACTCATGGCAATGCCTATAAAGAGAAGTCCACCAATACTTTCAAATATTGAAGCTCTTGTAGCAGATTTTTTTTCAGCACTTCTTTCACTACCGAAGGCCAAAATTTTTAAGACAAAGGCACCAGCGACAATGACCCCACCGGCAAAACCACCACCAGGTGTTAAATGTCCATGTAAAATAATATATAAACCGTATATAAACATAAAGCCGACAGTAATGTTAGTTATTGTTTTAACAATTAAACTCATCCCTCTCATTTCTTCCTCCCAACTTTGCGCATTAAAGCTACAACACCGATTACTGAAGTAAAAAGTACTGTCGCTTCACCTAAGGTATCGAGTGCTCTGAAATCTAAAATTACATCAGCCACAATATTCGTTCCCCCAGTTTGAGGAAGCCCAAGTTTAATATATTCCGAGGCGACCTTCATAGTTGCATTACCAAATTCTGGCAATTCTTGGAATGACCTGAACACAACAATTAAAAACAGAATTGTAAAGAAAGCATAGAGAACAATAGATAAAATCTGCGTACCCTTTAATTTTTTACCGATTGTCTCATCGATATGAGTGGTGCGCAAAATAACCGCCACAAAGATAACTACTGTTAACACTTCAACAACAATCTGCACAATTGCTAAATCCGGAGCCTGAACAAGAATAAACATAATAGCTACAGCAAAACCGACTGCGCCGAGTGAAATAACAGCAGCTAAGAGGTCCTTTATTTCGGTTGCTATGATTGCTGCAATTAACATAAAGATAAGAAACAGATAGAGTTCAATCATTCAGGCCTCCTTCAATTCACAAGACCAACAATAATAATATAATAATTCCACCAAGAAATATCCAGCCGACATAGTTATACAATTCGCCGGTGTGTAAAGTCGATGTTAAACTACCCAACGCTCTCACCAACGTACCAATATATTTATAAAGAGCATTGATTAATCTATTGATAACATCTTTAAACACAATTGCGAACCCATTCGCTGCACCGTTTAGATAATTGAAAAAGTCAAAGGCACCGCCTTCACCAAAGCGGTAGGTCTTATCGAGCATATCGATAGTATAGACTGAAGAATAAAAGTTTGGTCCAGTAATCCTTGCGGTTTCTTCATCCATGACTTCACCGCCAATAAATACTCGACTTCTCCTCGGTTTCATCGCTGTTCCAAACAGGAATACGATCACTCCAATAATAATACCCACAATCATTAGTATTGTTGCAAGCGTAGGCAACCAGATTCCAGTCTCCACAATTTTAAAGGGCAGCGCTGGATAGATTAGATTTCGAAGCGGAATTTGATAGGCAAATACGCCAAAAGCGATACATAATAAAGCAAGAATGAACGAGGGAACAACCATTTCAAATCGTGCTTCCTTTACCTTATTGAGTTGCTTCGGTCTCTCGCCTAAAAATAGTGAGTGACTGATTTTTAAAAATGAAGCAAGGGTGAGAACACTTCCAAACATTGCCGCTACCAAAAAGATTGGCCAGAGATTCGATTCCTTACCAAATGCTACAATCCCTTGATATATCATCCACTTTGAGAAAAAGCCATTGAGCGGTGGTACACCTGAAATAGCCATTGCAGAAATAATAAATGTGAAAAGAGTTATCGGCATTTTCGTACCAAGACCACCGAGTGAATCAAGATCAGTGGTTCTTGCCCGATGTTCAACCGAACCAGCAGATAAAAAGAGGCAGGCTTTATATATTGAGTGGTTGAGCATGTGGAAAAGCCCACCGGCGATACCAATAGGTATGCCAGTGCCGATTCCTAAAACCATATAGCCAACCTGTGAGACTGCATGGAAGGAGAGAAGCCGCATTGCCTCTTTTTGAATCATCGCCATTCCAACTGCGGCAATAATTGTCACTGAACCAATAACCATAAGGAGAATACGTATCGACATTGAGCCACTAATGTCAAAGATGAAGTAGGAAACTCTTACTAAAAGGTATATGCCTATCAACTTATCAAGACTTGCAGGAATGTATGCCATGGTCGAAGCTGGAACAACCTTAGCAGATTCAGGTATCCACGTATGTAGAGGCATGGCTCCAGCCTTGGCAATTGCACCGATCATTATCAAAAGATAGGAAGTTATGAACCATGGATCATTCAGCAAAATTGTTGGTGCAGTAGGGAAATTTGCGCTACCGATCTTACTAAATAATATCACAATTCCGAGCATCATAAGATAATCCGAAACACCAATGATTGTTACTGCCTTTCGTGCAGCAAATGAACTATCATTTTTACCAACCATAAGAATACCGTACAGTGAAAATACGAGAACATTCCAGAAGATTAATAAAGGTATGAGGTTCCCGCTAATAACAACTCCATTTGCGGCTGACAAGGTGAGGGCAACATAAAGATAGTAAAACCTTTCTCTTGGTTTTTTCGACATTGCCTTCAAGGAATACATCCAGATTAAAAATGCAAAGATTGCATTGAAGAGAATGATGAATCCTGCCAAACTATCAAGATAGATTCTAAAATCGATTCCTGCAAATGTGGCAATAGTTTCGGAAATTACCTCTGTCCTTGTGACAATGAAAAGCTTTATCGAGAAAAATAAGGTAAAGAAGAAACCAAGAAAATCAAATTCGGTACGGAGCCTATCGATGAGATAGCCTAATAGGCCTGCCACCACTGGTAATAGAATAACCACATAATAAATAGCGATTTCGAAACCAAAAAGTTCAATACTCATAACTAAATTCCCCCACTGGCTAATAAATAATTAACTGGTTGGAAAAATAGAATACCAAGTAGGAGCGAAACTAAGGCCATGAGAAAAACTACTGCCACTCCTGTATAACTCGGTCTTTTGATTTCTGGCAATTTAGCGTGAGCCTTTCGGAAAAAGAGTTCGTGATAAAATCTGGCGATGTAAAGAAGCGTGAACACTGCAGCGACAATTGCACCAACACCCAGATATGCAGTCTTCTCAACTGCTCCGATAATCACCCACAATTTGGCGAAGAAACCAATCAATGGAAAGAAACCAGCAAGAGAACCTGCTAAGAGTGCCATCGAAACGCCGAGGGGTGGTGATACTTTGAGCATACAGCATAATGCACCGAGATTAACTTTGCCCGTCGAATCTTCAATAACTCCAACGCCAAAAAATAATCCTGATTTCGCCAGTGCATGGGTAATAATATACAGTATACCACCAACGATGCCGTAAGTACCAGCCACTGCAAAACCCAATAGAATAAAACCGACCTGACTGATAGTCGAAAAGGCGAGTAAATTTCTTAAATTATCTGAACGAAGTGCTATACCGCCAGCTACAATACTT
>LJNI01000095.1 GCA_001303225.1 candidate division TA06 bacterium DG_78
CCCTGCAATAAAGATAACTTCTAATCTGATAGACTGGAGTACCATCATCAACGGGTTTACTATTACAAGCATCTGGGAATGCGGTATTTACCTTATTATTGCATCGCCAACTATTAGTGACAATATTATTTATATGTGCTCAAGAGCAGCTATTAAGTGCTACAATTCATCTCCAATCATTAGTAATAATATTATTAAAGGGTGTAATTGTGATTGGTATTATAATTATGGTATTGTTACTTGCTCCAACTCTTCGGCATATATATACGATAACCTATTTATTGATAATTACACACAACCTGGTTTTTCTGGAGTAATTTACTGTGAGCAGTCTTCGCCCATTATAAATCATAATACAATTACCAGTAATGATGGTATTAGTATCTACTGCTGTGACAGTTCCTCTCCTCTCATATCAAATAATACAATTTCCCAAAATTACTGGTATTATGGAATCGAATGTCGTAACAACTCATCTCCAATTATTGATAGTAATACGATATCTATGAATCGTGGTGGCATTACGTGTTCAGACAGTGCCAATCCTGTTATCAACTACAATAACATTATTGATAACTTTGAATACGGCGTTCTTAATGAAGACTCAAACGTAACCGTCGATGCCCGATACAATTGGTGGGGAGATGCGAGTGGTCCTTATCACCCTGATTCAAATCCTGGTGGTCTCGGTGATTCAGTGAGCGATTATGTTAATTTTACTCCCTGGCTCGACGCACCGTTCGGTATTGTAGAACACAGACCCATCCCTACGAAATTCACTGCCTTACAGATATATCCCAATCCATTCCGGGAGAAGACAGATATCAGATATGTGATATCAGATAACAGTATTATTGATTTAAAAATATACGATATCACTGGATGTTTGGTCCGAGAGTTTCGCTCTACGCCCGACGCTTTATGCTCTACGCAATTCACATGGGATGGCTGTGACGATGCTGGCAATAGAGTACCGAGCAGCATCTATTTCATTAAATTCTCTGCAGGAGATTATCGAGAAACGAGAAAATTAGTTTTATTAAAATAAGTAGCCCTTGTACTACACCCATTCCTTGACAACAATAAAATAATAGGTATTCTTACCTATCCATTACATATAATTTCAAGAGGAGGAGAAATGACAAAATTTTTGTTAATCATCGTATTTATACTTCCCATAATCAGCAATGCACAGGATTGGGTAAAGACGTATAATGGTGGAGGAGACTGGAACGACCATGCACTCGCAATCACGATAGATGCATCCAACAATGTGTACATTACTGGCTATACCTATGAATCAGGAACGACACAACAGTCATTTACAACCGTAAGCTATAATGCCAGTGGTGGACAACGCTGGGTGCAGCCGTTTCATGGAGAGGGCATGAATCCAGACGCTGTCGGTAATGCCGTAACTGTCGATAATTCTTTTTATTATGTTTATGCTACAGGGTGGCGTAAGATCGACGGTAATATAGATATTTTCACGGCAAAATTCCACCCTGACGGCGATACATTGTGGACACGCGAATATGATGGACCGTACGGCGGTTCAGATAAAGGCGAGGCAATTGCTGTTGACGGCTCAGGGAATGTCTATGTCGCAGGATTTAGTGGCGATTCACTTGGTGACCATATCGCCTTGGTCAAGTACAATAGTAGTGGCACACAACAATGGGTGGGTCGCTACGATGCCAGTATGCTAAAAGGTATAGCAATCGATGACGTCGATAATATCTATATAACAGGTACTGTATACACAGCTCCAACTCACTATGATTTTGTTATTATAAAGTACAATCCATCAGGTGATACAACATGGACAAGAATCTATAATAGTGCAGGAAATAATTATGATGTTCCAGAAGCAATAGCAATCGATGACAACGATGATATATATGTTGCAGGAAGAACCAGCGTACAAATCGACAGCATCTCAAATGTCCTTGTTGTCAAATATAATTCACTTGGAACTTTCCAGTGGCAGAGTGAATTTGATAGTCCATCACAAGGAGAAGACCGCGCTGTTGATGTAGCAGCGAGCAGATTTGATGGCGTGTATATTACTGGCCGCAGCAGCGGGTTTGGTTCGAGTAATGACATACTTCTCATCAGATACAGCACAGATGGTGATACTGTTTGGGTACGGCGTTATGATGGACCGAGTAATCTCAATGATTTTGGAACGTGTCTTGCTGTGTACAGGCCAGTCATCGGTGAGAATATATGCGTGGGTGGTTATAGCATGGGCGTTGGAACTTCGTATGACTATACGGTCATAAAATATTCAGGAGTGGGAACGCAGCAGTGGGTCGCCCGGTATGATGGAGATGGTTCAGGGTGGGATGAGATTTCTGACATATCATTCGATTTCAACGCTGACATAGTGGTGACCGGCAACAGTTTAGGATTTTCTCCTTCTGGTTCTAACTACTGCACCGCTAAATACCTTTCTACTGGGCCTGGTGTGGTTGAAGATGAAGGCTATGAAGTTTATGATGACCAATTCTCTATTGAGGTATCGCCTAATCCGTTTAGCAAGACAACTGAAATCAGATATGTACCTGCCTCGTCGAGCGGAGCGAGGCCGGGGATACCAGATAACAGTCCTATCGATTTAAAAATATACGACATCACTGGGCGTTTGGTTCGAGATTTTCGCTTTACGCCCGACGCTTTACGCAATACGCTGTCTTGGGATGGGTATGATACCAATGGTAGAAAACTGCCAAACGGTGTCTACATTGTAAAACTCTCTATAAGAAATTATACTACAATAAAACAGGTGCTCTTCATAAGGTAAGATATCCATCAAAAAAAAGGGCAAGCATAACACTCCCCTTTTTTACAAAATAAGTAAATTTTCTACTCTAAAAGCTGGAAGCTCGCAATCATCAATTCGATGTCTTGTTTCGCATCATCATACATCCCCTCTTCAATCTGGGCTGCGAACATATACATGCGGCTTGTCTCCTTATGTACTATGGCAAGAATATCAACAACCATATCTGCCTCAGCATTTTTTGAGTAACCGGTCGCCTGGACACGGAAGGCAGATTCGCCACCCCATTCAAGTCCATACAAATCTGTTGTCTTATAATTAGCAATCATCGCCTCTTCACAGTATCCATCGAGTCCCTCGAGAACCGATTCTTTGAGCATTGTATTGAATTCTGCATATGTGAGAGCGTACAGGTCAGTAGGAGGGATACCTAAATCAAAACCACCGACTTCGATGAGCTTGCGACTCCCAGAACGAAATTCGTACATCTCATTATCTTCAGACATTTTACTCCATCCCCCAGGTGCAGTGATTTTAAAACCGGCTCTTGAATGCATATACTCTTTTGGCTCGGATTCTCCACATCGAATAAAAAACATCAGTAACACGACTACAATGATTGCATAATATCTCTTCTTCATCTCACTCCTTTCATATATGCTTCAATTATAGTGTTCAAACTAAATGTGTCAAGAGAGCGAAGTTTTTTCTGAGAGAGATCAGAAAAACTATTCATCGCTCTCAAGATTACCCCGTGAGCTTAACAACTTACGGGGCAGGCATAGATAACAGATAGATTACAGTGATATTTCATTGATTATTATCGTTGTAATCTTATGCAAATCACTGCCATCAAGAGAGCCCAGAAACATTTCTGGGTTCTCTTGACAGAAGCACGGATACGTGTATTATTACCGTAACGCCAAACCCAATGAACAAACAGAATAAACCTACAAAACTTCTCATGAAACAGCCACTCATGCGTCGAGTGATTATTGCTACCGTTCCCTGTATCATCGCATCAATATACTTTTTTGGCTGGCGTTCACTCGTCATGGTCATTGTATCCTGTGCTGCAGCATTTATCACTGAATATCTCTTTGTTCGCAAGCATAATGAACCAGTGAGTGAGGCAGTATTTGTATCCGCTATTATCTATGCACTCATCATGCCACCGACAGTTGGCTGGCATGTCCTCATCATCGGTATCATCTTTGCCATCGTGTTCGCCAAGATGGTCTTTGGTGGTTTCGGACGTAATGTCTTTAATCCAGCAATGAGTGGCCGAGCCTTTGTCTACATCTGTTTTCCGGTGGCGCTCACTGCGACCTGGGCACCTGCTGCCCAAGGACTGTTTGGTGCACTCGGCATGTGGACGACTGTAATCAGCCCTGATGCGATCACTGCTGCCACGCCCATGGCACTGGTAAAAGCAGGGCAGACAGTGCCGCCGGCATTGCTCGACCTCCTCATCGGCAGAATTCCAGGCACGATGGGCGTAACGAGTGGTATTGCCATTCTCATCAGTGGAATCTATCTCTTTATTACGAAGACTGCTAATCGATGGATTATCATCACCTTGATTGGAGTGTATGCACTGTTGAATGGACTATTCAGTGTATTCAATGTAGCCGGCGTTCCTGGCGCATTACCAGCACTCCTCGGTGGAGGATTCCTCTTTGGTGCCTTTTTCATGGCAACTGATCCAATAAGCGCACCGAAGACAAGACCAGCACAGATAATATTTGCAGTCATCATTGCTATCTGCACACTGATCATCCGGACATTTTCAGTTTTCAATGGTGGTCTAATGTTTTCAATCCTCCTGGCAAATATGTTCGCACCTATTCTCGATTTCTATTTCAAACAACGCAAGAAAAAAGAACAGCCACAGAATAAGGAAACAACGTAATGGCTATAAAAGAAAAAGCATGGTATCCGATTGTCTTCATGTTTATCGCTACCCTTTTCTTCAGTGCTATTTTGATCGCGTTTGGTAGTTTCACACGCCAGCGTGTCCAGGACAACGAACGTATTGCCTTTGAGCGAGCAGTTCTCGAAGCACTGCCGATCGACCTTCCTCTAAAAGCATCACCGCCAGCAATCCATACGATGTACCTCGAATATATTAAAGATTCGACTGATGCAAGTGCTGGTGCGCTCCGTTACATGAAGAACGATTCACTCATTGCCTATGCCTTGCCTCTCGAAGGACCAGGATTCTGGGCGCAGATTAGAGGTGTCATTGGTATTGCAGCAGACAAAAAAACGATCACCGGTATCTCATTCTACGAACAGAACGAAACACCGGGGTTGGGTGGTGAGATAGTAAAACAAGATTTTAGAAATCAGTTCATTGGTAAACTATTGGCAGATAAGGATATACCACTCGAAATACGGATGCAAAGTGTTCTGCTCGATGAAAGTTCAGTCCATGCTGTGACTGGTGCAACACAGACGAGCACGCGGTTAGGACGATTCATGAATGACCAGCTCATGCAGTGGTTGCACGCAATGAAGGAAACGAACTAATGCTCGGAAAGAAAAAAACCAAGGATGTAGTACTCGATGCTCTGTGGGGTGACAACCCGGTCTTTCGCCAGGTGCTCGGTATCTGCAGTGCACTCGCAGTCACGAACCTCGTCATCAATACCGTGGTGATGAGTGTGGCAGTAATCTTCACCACAGCACTTTCGAGTTTCACAGTTTCACTCTTGCGCAAATACACACCGCGCGTCGTGCGCATGATGATTGAAACCCTCATCATCGCCTTTTATGTCATCCTCTTTGACCAGGCATTGAAAGCGTACTGGCCTGATATGAGCCGAAGCCTCGGTCCATACGTCGGCCTCATCATCACGAACTGTATTATCATGGGTCGTGCTGAAGCATTCGCCAATGCCAATCCACCTGCGATCTCTTTTGTCGATGGATTCTTTTCTGGCGCTGGGTATGCAATTGTCTTGCTCGCAGTTTCAGTCGTACGTGAACTGCTCGGCATGGGCTCAATCCTCGGTATACCAATGCCCTACTTTTCTACTGGCTTATGGGACCGTTGGATCATCATGGTCATGCCACCTGGTGCATTCTTTACGCTCGCCATCATCGTCTGGATTTTGCGTTCTGTTAAATTAGCCCACGAAGCGAAAATACAGGGAGCGAAAAAATGACATTTGGCGGTCATATGATCCACCTCGTGGTCATCCTCTTTGCCTCGGTCTTCACTGAAAATATTTTGCTTGCGCGTTTTCTCGGTATGTGCTCATTCCTCTCAGTGTCACGCCAGGTAAAAACTGCAGTGGGTCTCGGTTTTGCCGTCGTCTTTGTAATGACCTTTACAGTTGCTCTTGATTGGCTTGCCTTTCAATATATTCTGCAGCCCTTCCACCTTGAATTTTTCCGCTTTATCCTCTTTATTATCATCATTGCTGCCTTTGTTCAATTCGTGGAGATGGTGATTGAACGCTACTCACCTGCGCTGTACCAAACGTTAGGAATTTTCCTTCCTCTCATCACGGTAAACTGTGCTATCTTAGGAGCATCGCTCTTCATGGTCATCCGGGATTATAATCTTGCTGAGGGTATTGCATTTGGTCTCGGCAGCGGTATTGGCTGGATGCTCGCAATCGTGGCAATGGCTGGTATTCGTGAAAAACTCACCACTGCGCGAATTCCTGCCGGCTTACAAGGACCTGGCATTACCCTTATCATCGCTGGGCTCATGGCGCTCGCCTTTATCGGTTTTACTGGCGTGCTCTCAGGAAGATAAATGGGTACGATAATCATCGCCATTGTTATTATCAGTGGTGTCGGTGCGTTCCTTGCAACACTTCTTGTGTTTGCCGAACGTGTCATCACCAATTATGGCGATGTTGAGGTTGATATTAATAAAGGAGATAAAAAGTTCACAGTGCGCGGTGGCGGCTCACTCCTCGAAACGCTCACCAACCAAAAAATTTTTATACCATCTGCCTGTGGTGGACGAGGCACGTGTGGCTACTGTAAAGTGAAGGTGCTCGAGGGTGCTGGCACGCTCCTGCCGACTGAAGAACCGTACATGGATGCACAAGAACGTGCTGAGGGAATTCGACTCTCTTGTCAAATCAAGGTCCGTAATAAGATTGAGATTGAGATACCGGGAGACCTCCTCACGATTAGGGAATATTCCTGTACCTGTGAAAAGATTATTGATTACACATACGACATGAAGCAGTTCAATCTGAAATTAGTCGAACCGACAAGCATTACGTATACGCCAGGCCAGTATATTCAGCTCCTCGCTCCAGCATACGAAGGAAGTCCTGAAGAAGTGTACCGTGCCTATTCTATCTCATCTGATCCTGCAAATAAAAGCGGCATCGAACTGATTGTCCGCCGCGTTCCTGATGGAATCTGTACGACGTATCTCTTTGACCACCTCAAAGAAGATGACACAGTAAGGGTCAATGGACCTTATGGCAAGTTTTATCTTCGTGATACAAATGCACCGATTATCTTCATTGCCGGTGGTTCAGGTATTGCTCCAATTAAATGCATACTCCACCACATGAAGAACACCACTATCAAACGCAAAGCCGTCTTCTTTTTTGGAGTACGTACCACAAAAGACCTCTTTCTCGTCGAGGAGATGAAGCAATTTGAAAAAGAGTTAGCAGACTTCACATTTATCCCTGTTGTATCACAGCCAGAAGAAGGTTCAGATTGGCACGGTGCTACAGGACGCGTGACCACTGTTGCTGAAGAATTCCTGAAGCGGATGCCTACAGTGAGTGATTGTGAAGGGTATCTCTGCGGAAGCCCAGGTATGATCGATTCTGCAGTTAAGATACTGGCAGATCTGGGTATTCCTGAAGATAAACATTATTATGATAAGTTTTCATAAAGTGAGGATATCATGAAAAAATCACCACAACAGGATAAACTCGAAGCCTTGTTGCGTTCTTCCAAGTTGTCTGCCTGTGGTTTTCTCGGTGAAGACAAACGTTCTCTCTGGGAAATTATCGATGCCGATGCAACAGAACTCGAGAGGCTCGGTAGGACCAGAGAAGATGTTGCTGCGCGCATGCAAGAGCTCACTGACCAGGCAGTTCCTGCACTCGGTGACTGGGTAAAGGTCGGTAAAATGTTCCAAGTTTGTGTTGATGATAACCGAGGAATGATACCGTGTCCTTGGCCGCATGCAGTACGCTGTTTAAAACGCATCACCACTATCCACCATCTAAAAACAGGTAAGACTGTACGCTGGTCAGATCTCAATATTCATCTCATCAAAGAACACGGATTCTTTGAGGGTAAAGGGGCACCATTCAGAATCGAACCAAAAGATCTGGTTGATAGTATCTTCGCTAGCTAACCCTACAACGTTATTTAAAAACCCCTCTATAGCAAGTACAACAACGCTTTCCACACCATTCTCAAAATAAACTAATTAGCAAAACTGGTGTCTAAAAAGTAGAAGAAGGAGGTTATCATGGCAGAAAGATACTTGAGCAAATGGGAACCATTTAGAGATTTAGTAAGCCTGAGAACTGACATGGATCGTCTCTTCAATGCATTCCTTGGCGGTCTGCCAGAGGAAAGAGAAGGGTTCTGGTCACCTGCGTTAGATATTGAGGAAAATAATGGCAATCTTTTGGTTAAAGCAGAAATTCCAGGTATGACAAAGGACGATATTAAAGTAA
>LJNI01000096.1 GCA_001303225.1 candidate division TA06 bacterium DG_78
ACTTCTCTATCTCATATCTATTTTCCTGGCAGCATGGTTTGTCGGAAAACGTTTTGCATTTGCTATCAGTCTCCTCAGTGCTATCATGTGGCACATTGCGAGCTATACATTAGGTGGTACTTACATACAACCTGCCATAGGATACTGGAATACCTTTGTGAGATTTGGCTTTTTTGTAATTACTGCCTACCTTACTGCAACGATAAAAGTGAGACTCGATATTGAAAAACACTACTCACGAGAAGATGCATTGACCGGTGTCGCAAATGTTCGCTCATTCTATGAGAAACTGGATAATGAAATATTTAGGGCACGGAGATATAAGCGTCCCTTGACACTCGCTTACATTGATCTCGATGATTTCAAACAGATTAATGACCAGCAGGGTCATAGTTCAGGCGATGAGGTTCTTCAGAAGGTAGCACACACAATCGAAGCCAACATCCGAGTCATCGATACTATTGGCAGGCTCGGCGGCGATGAATTTGCTTTGCTCCTTCCCGAGATTACTGCTAAGCAAGCCCAGGTCACTATTGAGAGATTACGTATGTGCCTCCGAGAAGCTATGGATGCTGTAACCTGCAGTATTGGTGTCATCACCATCATACATAACCCACCAGCAGCGCAGGAAATTATAAAAATGGTAGATGATCTGATGTATGAAGCAAAACGGGCAGGCAAGAATGCTACAAAATATGAGGTATGGCTGCCGGATTCAGTCCAGATACAATCGCCAGCTAATGATTAGAAGAGACGCTGCACAACATTGAATCAACAGCACGACATTACGTCGTTGAATAACACCAATCAGGGTTCACGATAGTAGGTTGACCTAACAGATGGTGAGTATGTAATTGTCAGTTTTGAAAATTTATATAATCAAGTTAGTTTCTCGATGAAATTGATAATAATGGAAGTAGGAGGGTAAAATGGAAAAGAAACAAGAATCACTCGTATGTCAAATTTGCGGAGAACAGAAGAAAAGAAATGAGGTGATTCCCGCAGAATTAGTCCGCGAACCTCTGGTTGAAACAATTAGAAAAACACATCCTGATTGGTCTCCGAGCGGTTATATCTGTATTGCCGATCTCAATCACTTCAGGGCACAATACGTTAAGGATGTTCTCGAAATGGGAAAAGGCGAACTCTCGATCTTAGAAGAACAGGTTATGCAAAGTCTTAAAGAGCAAGAACTCTTATCCAAGAATATCAATATCGAGTTTGACCAGAAACTGTCATTAGGTGAACATATGGCAGATAGGCTCGCAGAATTTGCTGGAAGCTGGCGTTTCATCATGATGTTCTTCGGTGTTCTTGTTCTATGGATTACTGTGAACTCTATTGTACTTATCCTGAGGCCATTCGACCCCTATCCGTTCATTCTGCTCAACCTGGTGCTCTCATGCCTTGCTGCTATACAGGCTCCTGTTATCATGATGAGTCAGAATCGACAAGAGGCAAGGGATCGCTTACGAGCCGAACACGATTATTTGGTAAATCTTAAAGCAGAATTAGAAATCCGTCATCTCCATGAGAAGATAGACCACTTGCTCAGAAACCAATGGAATAGACTTTTAGAAATTCAGGAAATCCAAATGGAGTTGATGGAGGAATTTACTCACAAAGCCTCGAGGAGCTGAAAAGTGATAGGTCACATCTTTTGATACAATTAACTGATTGACTGACTACATGGTGTTACTACCCATACTATTATTTGTCGTAGGTCTGCTGTTACTTATTCTCGGTGCAGATTTTCTTGTTAAAGGTTCTTCTTCTTTAGCGAAGCAATTATCTATTTCAGAAATTGCGATCGGTCTGACTGTTGTCGCGTTTGGAACTTCAACACCAGAATTGGTCGTTAATATTTTTTCGAGCGCGAAAGGTTACAGCGATATTGTGTTCGGTAATGTTATTGGCAGTAATCTTTTCAATATTTTAGTTATTCTGGGTATCGCGGGATTAATAAATCCGTTAACAGTTCAAAAAAATACGGTTTGGAAAGAAATTCCCATTTCTCTCTTTGCAACTCTTCTTTTATTTTTCATGGTAAATGATAGTGGACTCTTCGGCGCGATATCCAATAGATTGTCGCAGATCGATGGCATAGTACTACTTGTGTTTTTTATTATTTTTTTGATCTATATCATCGGCATTGCCAAAATCAAATCAACTGACACATACGAAGTCACCATACACAGTCCATTAAAAACACTTTTTTATATAATCATCGGTTTTATTGGACTCTTTATCGGTGGTAAATTTGTCGTCGATAATGCCGTTTCGCTCGCACGGCAGCTGCAGGTGAGTGAAAAGCTGATTGCAGTGACGATTGTCGCTGCTGGTACATCGCTTCCAGAGTTGGCGACCTCTGTTGTCGCCGCTTATAAAAAGAGATATGACATAGCGGTCGGTAATATTATTGGCTCAAATATCTTTAATATCTTTTTTGTCCTTGGAGTTAGTTCGTTAATAAATACGGCACACTATAGTTCAGTCTTGAACATAGATTTTTTGGTTCTAGTTTTTGGAACACTACTATTATTTCTGGCAATGTTCACTGGTCGTGCCCATAGACTTGACCGATGGGAAGCATTTTTGTTTATTGCTACCTATGTTGGTTATTTAGTCTACTTGTTTTACCGAAAATAAGAATTTCTTATTTCTGAAATCTCATAGTATTCAATACAAGGTCTTTGTAGATGATTAATCTTTTCAAAGTGTAGTCTCCTATGAGCTGGAGTGCCTTGATTGTGGGAGTAGCTTCTTTTTCCTTGACCTTTGCCAATAAGAAAACACTTATGAGTCGAATACATGTTGCAAAGACAAACATGAGATGATAATTTATTAAGGTAAGACCAAAAAACTCAATTTTTATTTCTGATAATGCCTGAGCAATGAACCCGCCAGCAAGTGATGAGATAAATGCAAAGACGCCTGAGATCGTAGAGAAGACTGCAAAATAGCTCTCTTTCATTTCCTTCTCTTCAGTGAGACTAAAGAGAATATTAAAGAGACTCAAATTAATCCCTGACCAGAATATGCCGGTGAGGAATGCGTCGATCCAGATTGGTAAGAGGTAGTCTTTAGTGGCAAAAAGCCAGAAAAGAGGTAAAAATGCAGCTGCAAAAAAATTGATGCTGAGCACTGGTTTTGATTTGATGCGGTCGATTGCCCTTCCCCAAAAAATTTGAAAGATCAAACTCGCT
Source organism: candidate division TA06 bacterium DG_78 (assembly GCA_001303225.1). Classification (GTDB taxonomy): domain Bacteria; phylum Hydrothermota; class Tepidihabitantia; order SM23-42; family SM23-42; genus DG-78. The sequence goes on from LJNI01000096.1 coordinate 3,207, forward strand.
ATACCAGCGATAATCGAGTAGAGGGCAATTTTAGAGTAAGCCATGTGAAGGTTGGTGAGCATATGGACAAGATAGAATGGTGAGGCGATACCGGCGAGGAGATACCAGAAAGAAATGAACCTGAGCAGGTTCCGGAAATTTTTATCTCTCAGTGGCGTGAGAAAGATTTTTTTCATGTTCGGATGTTCTTTTTTTATAGAAGGTTCGGGTTGCATGCTCAGGACACCAGCAGCGATTGTTGAAGATACTGATGCTCCAGTAAAAATTATTCCTAATCCCTGCGCTAAGGCACCAGCCACTTTATAAAAATCAAGGATACGACCGCCGATGACATTTATTGTCATACCGACAAGGTTCAAGATTGTATTCCTGAAGCCAAAATAACTGCCCCGTTTCTCTCTAGGTGCCAAATCACTCATCCAGGAGAGCCATGCATTGCTCGAAAAGTTCATGAGGATATTATGAATGATAATTACCATGAAAAATAACCATGGTTTTATTCGGGCATTGGAGAGGAGCAAAAGTCCAATGACTAAAAATATACCGCGACCGATGCCTGAAAATAAGACGCAGAGTCTTCGGCGGCTTCCAAAGATATTGATCAAATAAATAGCAAAAAAGGCACAACCAGTGAAAAAAGCTGGGATGGCTGAGAGCAGTCCAATTCCGATATTATTGAGGCCGATAGAGAGGGCAAAACTGGTTAAAAACATACCCGCAGTGAGATTAATATGAACCTGGGCAAAGACGCCTTCGATGACCGAGATTCTCAATCCCTTTTGTATGTCAGCCATGGTTGTAGCAAGGAATAGCCTTCATTGCAATGCGCAATTATAGACTTATTTCAATTTATGTCAACACGGTTTTCTCTCATCTGTTGGTAAAATTTCTGCACAGTGTCATTACATTCCTTGACATTAAAAGATCTTTATGTTACAATAACGACAATTATGCCGCGAAAAAAGAAAATAGTAATTGAAAATATGAGCCCATTAGCCGATTTTGATGTATTTCTCTTTAAACAGGGCACCCATGCTCGACTGTATGAAAAGCTCGGTTCACATACCGTGACAATCAATGGTACAAAAGGAACACGTTTTGCTGTGTGGGCGCCTAATGCCAAGCGTATTTCAGTTATCGGTGATTTTAATGATTGGAAATCTGATGTTCACCAATTACAACCGCGCTGGGATGAATCTGGCATCTGGGAGGGATTTATTCCTGGTATCGGAGAGGGCACAATCTATAAGTACCACATCGTCTCTCAATATGGCAAGTATCAGGTAGATAAAGGTGATCCCTTCTCATTCTTCCGCGAGGTTGCTCCTCAGACCGCATCGATTGTCTATAATCTTAACTATTCATGGCACGATACACAGTGGATGAAAAAGCGCGGACAGGTGCACGCACTTGATAAACCCATGGCAATCTATGAAGTGCACCTCGGTTCATGGCGCAGAAGTTTGGAGGAGAAGAATAGAATGCTCACTTATCGAGAGCTGGCACCGCTACTCGCCGAATATGTAAAGAAGATGGGGTTCACCCATGTTGAGTTTCTGCCGATTATGGAACATCCGTTTTACGGTTCATGGGGGTACCAGACGATCGGCTACTTTGCGCCGACGAGCCGATACGGAACACCCCAGGATTTCATGTACCTCGTCGATTATCTCCACCAACATGACATCGGAATTATTCTCGATTGGGTATGTTCACACTTTCCAAGTGATGAACCCGGGCTCGTCTATTTTGATGGCACCCATCTCTATGAGCATGCCGATCCTAAACAGGGATTCCATCCAGATTGGCGCAGTTACATCTTTAACTATGGAAGAAATGAAGTGAAAAGTTTCCTTATTAGCAGTGCACAATTCTGGCTCGATCAGTATCATGTTGACGGATTACGTATCGATGCTGTAGCTTCGATGCTCTACTGCGACTACTCGAGAAAAGAAGGTGAATGGATACCGAACATACATGGCGGACGGGAGAACCTCGATGCGATCGATTTCATTAAAAAGTTGAATGAAAGTATATATAGGGAATATCCCGATGTGCACACCATTGCCGAGGAATCGACTGCATGGCCTATGGTCTCACGGCCAACGTATCTGGGAGGACTTGGCTTTGGCATGAAGTGGAACATGGGCTGGATGCATGATACACTCGATTATTTCTCGCAGGATCCGGTCTACCGTAAGCATCACCACAACCAACTCACCTTCAGTATCTGGTATCTCTTCTTTGAGAACTTCATACTATCGCTCTCTCATGATGAGGTCGTCTATGGAAAGGGTTCACTCATTGAAAAGATGGCTGGAGATGAGTGGCAGAAATTTGCTAACCTCAGGGCGCTCTTCAGTTACATGTATGCACATCCTGGTAAGAAAGTATTATTTATGGGTGGTGAATTCGGACAGCGTAGGGAATGGAACCATGAAGACAGTCTGGACTGGCACCTGCTTGAAGATCCAAAACATCATGGTATTCAAAAATTAGTGCGTGATTTGAATCAATTGTACCGTAATGAACCTGCCCTGCATGAGCTCGATTTTGAATCTTCTGGCTTTGAATGGATAGATGCCCGTGATTGGGAAAAGAGTATCATTTCATTTTTGAGAAAATCGAAGTCCTCGAACAATAGTATATTCATTGTCAGCAATCTTACACCAGTGCCCAGACATGCTTATCGCATTGGTATACCGTATGCAGGATTTTGGAAAGAAATATTCAACAGCGATGCCGAAGAATATGGCGGCAGCGGTCAGGGGAATTTTGGTGGTGTTGAGGCTAAGAAAATTCCTTCGCATGGCAGACCATACTCACTCAAGCTCACCCTACCGCCTCTTTCAGTACTCTTCTTCAAGAGAGAAGGCACTCAAAAATAATATCGACCATGGACAGGTATATCTGTATCCACGGACACTTTTATCAACCACCGAGAGAAAATCTCTGGCTCGAGGCAATCGAACTCCAGGATTCTGCCTACCCGTACCATGATTGGAATGAGCGCATCACTGTTGAGTGTTATGCACCGAATACTGCGGCACGCATCCTCGATGAACAGGGAAATATAAAAGATATTGTAAACAATTATTCAAAGATGAGTTTTAATATTGGACCAACACTCCTGTCATGGATGGAGAAAAATTGGCAGAGTATCTATCAGTCGATCATTGAGGCAGATACAGTGAGCAGGGAGCGATTTTCTGGGCATGGTTCAGCAATTGCACAGGTCTATAATCATATGATCATGCCACTCGCAAACAGGCGCGATAGATATACCCAGGTTATCTGGGGGATTAAGGATTTTCAGGAACGTTTCAAAAGGTTTCCAGAAGGGATGTGGCTTCCAGAAGCAGCAGTTGACATCGAAACACTCGAAGTCTTGGCAGAGTGTGGCATTACATTCACCATCCTCGCGCCGCGGCAGGCACAGCGCATGAGAAAAATAGTGAAGGGTGCAAAATGGCATGATATGAGTAAGGGTAATATTGATCCGTCCCAGGCATACCTCATGCGTCTTCCGTCGAAACGGTCGATTGCTATCTTTTTTTATGACGGTCCTATTTCTCAAGATCTCGCATATGGTACTGTTTTAAACAGCGGTGAGACATTTACCAGACGATTGATGAGTGGTTTTGATGATAAGCGGACCCATCATCAGATTGTGAATATTGCGACTGATGGTGAGACCTATGGCCACCATAAACACCACGGAGATATGGCATTGGCGTACTGCCTGCACCACATCGAATCGAATAGTCTCGCTCACATCACGAATTATGGTGAATATCTTGAAAAACATCCACCAACCCATCTCGTTGAAATCATTGAAAATACTTCATGGAGTTGTGTCCATGGCATTGAGCGTTGGAGAAGCAACTGCGGATGTAACTCAGGCATGCATCCAGGATGGCATCAAGCGTGGCGCACACCACTCCGTCAGGCAATGGATTGGCTCAGGGACAGGTTGATACTGATATACGAACAAGAGGCTGGTACGTATCTCAGTGATATATGGAAGGCACGGAATAATTACATCTCAGTGATAAATAATAGGTCGCATGAGTATGTTGAAAAGTTTTTCGAAGAACATCAAGCACGTACACTTGTCAAAGATGAGAAGATAAAAGTCCTCAAACTCCTTGAGATGCAACGAAATGCGATGTTGATGTACACGAGTTGCGGTTGGTTCTTCGATGATATTTCCGGCATTGAAACAACACAGGTCTTGCAATATGCTACTCAAGCAATGCAGTTTGTCGAAGAGTTGACTGGTGCCTCTCTTGAATCAGAATATGTAGCTATGTTAAAAAATGCAAAGAGTAATGTTCAGGAATTCATGGATGGTGCAGCGATCTATGAACGTTCTGTGAGACCGGAAAAGATCGACCTCACACTCGTTGGAGTCCATTACGCAATATCATCGCTCTTTGAAGACTACCCAGAACAGTCACGCATCTTCTGTTATACAGCCCACATTCATTCATTTGAGAAAGAAGAGGTTGGTGATATGAAACTTGCCAGTGGAAAGACGCAGATAGTTTCAGATATCACCTGGGATGAGAAGACATTGAGTTTTGCAGTACTCCACCGTGGTGGTCAGAATATCAAGGCATATATCAGGGATTTTAAGGACGAAAAGGCATTCGCAACTATGCACAGTGAAATTGTCAGTGCATTGAGAAACAGCGATGCAGATGAAATGATGAAACTCATGAACAGACACTTTGGTAACAATACGTATTCACTCGAGCGTCTGTTCAAGGATAAGCGCAGAGAAATTTTTAAAAAGATTCTCGGCTCGACATTGGATGAACTCGAGACTTCATTCTGTCAGATATATGAAAAAAATAGTCAGGTGATGGATTCGCTCAAGAAACTCGGCATACCGATGCCGAAGGCAATCTCGGTTGCTGCAGAGTATGTACTCAATGCCGAGTTGAATAAGATTTTTAATGACACGTATCCAAATATTGAACGACTCGAGTATCTTGTAAAAGAGATAAAGAAATGGTCTGTTCCGGTTGATAAGGAAACCATGGGATTCAGAATTGGATCATGGCTTACATCAGTACTCGAAGACCTCCAGCATAGTCCTGATGATACACACCGTCTCGAAAAATTTGTTCGCGCTGTCAGTATCATAGAACCGCTCTCGCTCACGATTCCACTGTGGAATGCACAGAATGCGTATTTATTAGTAGAAAAAAAGGCCTATAGCGTAATGAAAC
>LJNI01000097.1 GCA_001303225.1 candidate division TA06 bacterium DG_78
CTCGTGGCAATGATGACTGGTGCATGTAATTCTTGCGCTGCCTCAATTATTGCCTGAGTAATTTCTAAGTTTGAGGTATTAAACGCACCGACCGCATAGTGTCCACGCCTCGCCTCAGGCAAGATTTCATTCAGAGTAACAAGCATACACACACTCCTTTTCTAATACGTCCATATTTTAACCAGAATGTTCAAAAAGTCGAGGGTGAAGAAACTTTACAAAACAGGACAGGACTGTTTTGTAAAGTTTTGCATAATTCATATTTTCTATCTCTCACCCCCACCAAAATGCCAAATTCAAATTTTTTAAACGTGTTTTGTATTTTGAGGTTTGAATTTAAATATTGTTTAGGATTTAGGATTTCGAATTTAGAATTTCCTAGGAATCGAACGGGCAGCGATGCCGTACAACGATTAACCATCTATTACCCTGGCGCAATTGCAGCAACGCATGAATACACCTTTTTTGCACCGGCGTTTTTGAGAACATATGCGCATTCATTCACGGTGGCGCCTGTCGTGAGCACATCATCGATTAAGAGCACAGTTTTATCTTTGATCATTCCATCAGTTACTTCGAATGCATTGCTCACATTTTTTTTTCGTGATTCTTCGTCCAATTGTGTTTGTGTTTTGGTATTTTTAACACGTCGGAGCATGTGCTTGACTTCGATACCGCACTCATCACCTACTACATCTGCCAGAAGTTTAGCTTGATTGTATCCACGCTTTAATCTCTTCCACCAGAAGAGTGGCACCGGCACAATAACATCAGACTGTTTTAGAAAAAAATCTGAAACAATCACATTTGCCATTCCCCTTCCGATCAGTTGTGAGAGTAGTGTCATTTTGCGATATTTATAAAAGTGGGTAAGTGCATCGACAGGAGGAATGAAAGGCGCCCAGGCTCGGCCCTGGTCAAGATAGGTACCGTTCTTGCAAAAGCGGCATGTTTTTCTTCTCTTTAATGGTCTCCCACATCGATGACAGAATGGCGACCGTACTTGTGGTAATGCATCTAAGCAGGTATCACAGATCAATCCACTCTCTGTTTCCTTGTTGCACAGTATGCATGTGTGAGGAAGAATAAAATCGATACAACTCTTTACAATATGAACAAGATGGTTCAATCTTTTTTCTTTAAATTTTTTATGAGGATTACTACACCGACAACGACTAACCCCAATGCTACTATTTGATTAATTATAAAATTCGCACGATTTTCATAGAAGCGAATAAAGTCAATCCCAAAGCGAAAACCTCCTGAAAAGATGAGGTAAAGTGCAAAGATATCACCTCTGCGGTGAGGTACACCGAGTCGTTTGTGAAGAAAGAAGAAGAGGGCGAGTCCAAAGAGTGACGAGTAAATCTGGGTAGGATGAAGTGCCTGATCACCAATCGGCGAACTACCAGCAACACATTCTTTGGGAAAGGTAATTGCCCACGGCAGTGTTGAGGGAATACCAAAACAGCAGCCGTTTAAAAAACAGCCAATACGCGTGAAAAATTGACCTAACGCAATCGCCGGTGCAATGAGATCTGCAATTTGTAGAATTGAAATATTTTTTTTCTTGAGATAAAATACGCCGCAGACGAACCCGCCGATAAAGCCGCCGAAGAACATCATACCACCTTCCCAGATGCGGAATATTCCAAGAATGTCGTTCTCGTATTGTGCCCAGTGGAATACAGCATAGAGCACCCTACCACCAACAATGACACCGAGCATCAGGTAGAATGCTAAATCATCGATTATGAATGGTGGGATGTTAAACTTCTTTGCCGTCCTCCGAACCAGCCAGAGAGCGACCAAAAAAGAGAGGGCAAGCATTAACCCATACGAAGGAATAAAACCAAATATATATTCGCTCACTTATCCTCTTTTTGTGCTTCGGCTATGATGCGCTGAGCGATTTCTTTAGGTACCTCCTCATAGTGGTGAAACTTCATGTTAAAGAAACCTCTGCCCTGTGTCATTGAACGGAGACTCGTTGAATATTTATACATTTCGGCTTCAGGAACCAGTGCCTTAATCTTCTGGATTTTTCCAGCACCTTCCATGCCCACTATCTTACCACGGCGGCTATTTAAGTCACCTATTACATCGCCCATATATGATTCAGGAACAGAGACTTCGACTTCACTGATAGGTTCTAAGAGGACAATACCACCCTTCTCAGCATTCGCTTTCATCGCCATCGAGGCAGCAATTTTAAAGGCAATGTCTGAGGAGTCGACTGGATGGTACGAGCCATCAAAAACACTCACCTTAATATCAGTGAGCGGGAAACCCGAAACAGTACCTTGCTGTAACACTTCTTTCACGCCCTTTTCAACCGAAGGGACAAATCGGGAAGGAATTGAGCCGCCAACAATTTCGTTAGCGAATTCAAAGCCCTCACCACGCGGTAACGGTTCTACCCTGAGCCAACAATCGCCATACTGACCATGCCCACCAGTTTGTTTCTTGTATTTGCCCTGAGCCTCGGTTTTTTTTCTAAACGTTTCACGATACTTCATCTTGGGCTTGGTGAGGTCAACACTTACACCATACTTTCTTTTCAATCGCGCCAAAATGACGTCGAGGTGGAGTTCACCAATGCCTGAAATGATGAGCTGTTTAATTTCTGGATCAAAAGCAAAGGTGAACGTAGGATCTTCATCATGGAGACGGGCAAGTCCATTTGAAATCTTGTCTTCATCACCTTTTGCTTTTGGCACAATTGCCATTGATATTGAAGGCGCAGGAAAATCAATTTTGGGGAGTGACTTCTTGATCGACTTTGCAGCCAGTGTGTCACCGGTGTGTGTGCCCTTTAGTTTTACGAATCCACCAATCGTCCCACTCGTGAGTTCATTTATTTCTGAACGATCTTTTCCCTTAATGGTAAACATTTGGTTAATCTTTTCTGCATTTGCTGTTGTTATATTGTTTACGACATCACCGGTCTTGACTCTGCCACTTAAAACCCTGATATAGCACATCTCACCAATATGCGGTTCGACAACAGTTTTAAAAATATAACCAATAAAAGGGGCATCATCAGCACGCTTTACCTTTTGACTATCGATCGCGATGTCGGGTAACAAGGTATGTTCTGGAATGAGTTCGATAACTGCATCGATGAGACTCGTTACTCCAATAAGTTCGAGTGCATCACCAGCAAGACAAAGGATGACCTTTCCTGTAGCGATTCCCGTTTTCAACACATCTAAGCAATCAGCAAGTTCAATTTTTTCTCCTTCGAGATATTTATTCATCAAACGATCATCGAGATCAGCGGCTGCTTCAATAACTTTTTCACGATACTGCTGAATTTTATCTTTTACGTCTGCGGGGATTTCTGTTTCCTCTCCTTTCGCTCCGAAACCTTTATTTTTCAAAATATCAACAACACCGCGTATGGTTTCTGCCTCACCAATAGGAAACGTCAAAGGAACAACATTTTTCCCCACAGTCTCGTTCAATACAGAGAGCAATTTATTGAAATCTGTGTTCTCTTTTTTGAGTTTATTGATGAAAAATACAAGGGGGATATTTTTCTTTTTGAAATACTGCAAGAGCCGCTCGGTTCCTACTTCAATTCCTCCAGTTGCATCAATTACCATCACGGCACAATCGATTGCTTCGATGCCACTTAATGCTTCTCCTATAAAATCAGAATATCCTGGTGTATCGACCAGATTAATCGTGACATCTTTATACGAAAAAGTTGCTAAACCCAAGTTGAGGCTACATCCACGATTAATTTCTTCAGGATCAAAATCAAAGAGCGACGTTTTATCACTTACCTTGCCAAATCGTGTATTAGCGCCAGCGAGATATAAGAATGCATCGGCAATTGTTGTCTTACCGCTCCCAGCGTGTCCAAACAGACCGATATTTCTGATACCTTTCATTGCCATGTATGACCTCCTCAAGCGTAGAAGGCTTGATAGGGCTTACAGAGGGTTGATATACGGCTATCAAGGCTAATAAAATAAGCCTTTAATTGCCTTGAGCTCACTGATAAGATCGAGCGAACCAAGATAGGTCCTCTTCCCTTTTTTTACAATGATTCCACCCTTAAGATCATTCCCAGGTTTTATTAGGTAATGTAAACCTTCGCCTTTCAGGAATTTTTCCACATCAGCCTTATACTGTTTTATGTCGTGCATAGTCATAAGTAACTCACCGTCTTCTTTGCCACTTTTTTTGATTAATGCCTTGAGAAAATCGAGATATTTTTCATGCCCTGGCAATTTCTTCAGAGAATCATGAGAGATCTCATTGATCAATTTATATTTCTGAAGGGTGAGTTGTTTGTTGAACTCTAAACGCTTTTGTGATACGGTACGAAGTATTTCTGCTTGTTTTGTCGCTTCAACCTCATCCGTGCACGTTTTCTTTTTTGCTGCTATTTTTTCACTATACTCCTGCTTAACAGCGGCTGCTTCTTTCTTATAGTTATCGAGGATTTCCTGTGCCTCTTTTTGTGCGTCTTTAAGTATTTTTTCAGTGACTTTTTGCGTAGCCATACTATAATTTCATTAGAATGATTGCAATGATTGAAACGATGAGCCCCAAGACTGCGTACATTTCAACAAGAATTCCGTAAATCATTGCCTTTGCTGCTTCAGTAGGTCGCTTTGCAACCATTTCAACGCCGGCAGTGCAAACCTTACCCTGCCAAATTGCTGAGACTAAACCAGCAATTGCCACAGGCATAGCAGCAAAGAAGATCTGTAGACCCTGATATAAAGTCAACGGGACAATAGAGCCACCAAGAATGCCTATTTTCATTAAAACCATAAACGCACCGATAAATCCATAAAATCCCTGAGTGCCTGGTAAGGCAACAAGAATCAACAAGCTTCCAAATTTTTCTGGGTCTTCACTCAATACTCCATTTGCTGCTTGTGCAGCATAACCGATGCCGATTGCCGAACCAACGCCGCCTAATATTGCGGCAAGTGCTCCACCTGCAATTGCTATAGCCAAACCATAAACATCTGCCATATTGCCTCCTCGACTTTTTTCAAAATCTTTGATTTTGTTAAAAAATTCAGAGTCCTCGTTTTTCTATGAAAAACGGGACTTCCACTGTTTTTGCTAATCACATCTTCTCCCTTCTCTATTCGATTCTTCACTCAATTTCGACATACTTTGTTTCAAAACTAAAGGGCTTGAATGGTTTACTCCCACCAGCATAAAATCTTCCAAAAAATTCAATATATTGCAAACGCATAGTGTGGATGAATCCACCCAAACTATTTATTACAATGTTGAAAAGATGACCACCGATTAGTACGATGATTGTTAAAATAATACCGACAACAGGTATCTTGATCAACATCCAGGCAATAATGTTAATTGCCATAGCGATGACGCCAGTTACCATACCTAATGCCATCAGTCTAACATAAGAAAGAACAACGCTCAAATAAGTAGATATGCCATAGAGATTATACAGTCCCCAGGCAACTTTACTTAGGACCTTTTTTGTTTCTTTAAAACGCACAACCTCGAAGATGATCAAGGGCAGTAGACCTATATAGGCATAAAAAGGAACTTGAATCTGATAATGAAAACTAAAGAGTTTTGTAGCAAAGCTTGTTAAGGCATACCATAATAACCATATGATGACAGCCCAGACAATTTGGTCTATGACTTTTGGTTTGCCTTCAGGATGTGAAGCAACAATTATCCCGACAATACATACCCACATCACCACTTCCAAAAATATCTTTGCGAAAATATTGGATTTGAAGACTATAAAATAGAGAAGAAGTGATGGTAAAAAGATTAACCAGGTGAGGTTTTTGAATATTGCCTGGCCATATTCGCCATTTTTTATGGAATCAATAACTTCAATGCCAAGGCCGATGAGCAAATGGAGGAAGCCTATGCCCAGGGCAAGTCCGAGGAAAATCATGGGATTTATCAGCGGGTCAAATAACATAAGCGATTTCTTAAATTTTATCAGTGGCTCAAAGGCAATCAGTTCAAAAAGATTTCCGGCCCATCCACCAACCATACTGCCAGTGAAGATAGTAACGACACCCCCCACCAAAAGAATCCAGATGAGACTTCTGTCACCGACAACCCTTTTTAATAGATACAGCGAAAAGAAGATTAAGAATATACCGTAAACCGCATCTGTTAGACAGAGAGCAAAGAATATTGGGAAAAAGATTGCAAGAAATGGTGTTGGATCAAACTCTTTGGGATTTGGCATACTATATAATTTTATTAACATCTCATAGGGACTACTCCATTTTGGATTCTGTATTGCAACCGGTGGTTTCTCATCAGATTCAGGCACAATTTTTTCATATGCAGCAACCCCTACCTTTTTTATTAAATTATCTAAGCGCTTCATGTCACGCTTTTTTATCCAACCAATGATATTTGTAGTTCTTATTGTCTCTGGAAGACTTTGTGCAATCTCTTCTTTTTTATATTCATTGGAGATTAAATCGCTTGTTACTTCAAGCCTCGAGATTTCCTTAATTAATTCCGCCTCTTTCTCTTGTAATTTATCAATCTTTTCTTTGATATGATTCACGTTATGATGTAATGTGGCGAGGAGTTGAACAGGTATACCTATGAGGTCTTTAAAATCGGCGATTTCACACTCATTTTCAATTAGCTTGGAGCGCACGTTTTGGCTATCTTCTTTTTTCACAAAGAAAATATAATAAGATGCTGAGCCAATGTTATTGATTACCTCATATGAATAGGCAATATCTTCGATCTTTGGAAGCAATGTATCAAGAATCTCCTTTGAGGGAATAATACAAGGTATTGCATCGGTTTGTTTGAATGTCTTTAACTGGCTTATATCATAGTTTAATGGTGTCCACGGTGTTAAGAGAGCGATATCATCATTAAAATTACGCAAGAGAGTTAGACATTCTTCTCTTTCTTTTTTTATCTCTTCAAATTTCTGGACTGTTTTTGTATAATCATATGATCTAACTGCATCTTCAAATTTTTCAAAATTTATAGGTTTTTTTATTTTAATAAATGTTTCGAGTGGACTCCTTTTCTTGTGCACAGAAAGCTGGCTCAATGCATCATTAATTTTTGTTAGCAATTCTGGTGTTTTTGGTGTTGATTCTTGTAGCTCGGTAATATGGACAATACCTTCTTTCTGAAGGTTTTGAAGGAAGGAATCTTTGATGCTCTTATGAACGACTATATGTATTTTTTCTACTGGGATGACGGCCATGAAAGAATTATTTCCTGGATTTTTTTAGTTGCCTTTTCTTTATTTTTTTGGTAAGAATCCTTTATTTTTTTAACCGATTGTTCGTGTTCTTTCTCAAGTTTCTTTATCTCGGTGTCGATTGTTTTTTTTGCATCAGCCAGTCCTTTTTTTAATAGGGTCTCTTTTTCGTTACCCACGGCAGCGAGTTCTTTCTCACCCTTTTCTCTCTCTTGGTCGACTAATTGCCGCCCCTTTTTTTCTGCATCACTTTTTAAACGTTCGGCTTCTTTTTCGGCTTTCTTAATTTCTTCAATTAGGTTCATACTCTATTGTAGCCAGAAATTAAGAAAAGTCAAGTAAAACCATATGCATACGCGTAGGAATTACAGCAAATAAAATGTGATAAGAGATGTTTATCTTGACAGTGCACAGTAATTTGGTACAATAGCAAGCACACGCAAGAGAGCGAGAGGAGGTTTGCATTGGAAAACACACCTAAAAAACAATCTAATGTGTACGTAAATGTTACGAAACAGTTTAATAAAGCAGCAGATTTAATGAAACTTGATCCAGAAATCCGTAAGATATTAGCAAAGACTACCAATGAGATCACGGTTAATTTCCCGGTCAAAATGGATGATGGTCGGATTGAAATGTTCACTGGCTACCGAGTCCAGCACAACAACGTATTGGGTCCGTATAAAGGTGGACTCAGGTACCATCCTGCAGTCGATATCGATGAGGTGCGAGCACTCGCAACCTGGATGACGTGGAAGTCAGCAATCATCAATATTCCATTTGGTGGTGCAAAAGGTGGGATATGTTTCGACCCACAGAGGTATTCGGCTGCTGAGATTCAACGGATAACCCGTCGCTTTACCTTTGCCCTTGGGTGTAATATTGGTCCAGAGTATGATATCCCTGCACCAGATGTCAACACAAATGCACAGATTATGGCATGGATTCTCGATACATACGTATCGACACAGCCACCACATGAACGACAGGCATGTACCCACGTGATTACAGGAAAACCAGTAGAAGCTGGTGGAAGCTTGGGTCGGGATAAGGCAACTGGCCAGGGAGTTGTCTACACGATCGAGGAGTGGGCAAAGGATAAGAAGTTCAATTTAAAAGGCGCTACCTATTTTGTACAGGGGTTTGGTAATGTCGGCTCCTGGGCGAGTATTCTCATGAAGCAACATGGTTCGAAGCTCATTGCTGTTGAAGACGTAACTGGCGCGATTTCCCATCATGATGGAATAGACCCGGATGACCTTAATGCATATGTTCTCGAGACCGGTGGTGTTGCCAAATATTCCAGAGCAAAACCACTTGATCATAAATCCTTCATGAGCACCGAAGCGGATATTTTTATACCAGCTGCACTGGAGAATCAAATCACTAAAGAGACAGCGTTTCTGCTCAATGTCATACTGGTCGCAGAAGGTGCTAATGGCCCAACCGATATCGAGGGAGATGAGATACTGCAAGAGAGAAAAATTGATATACTCCCTGATATCCTCTGCAATGCGGGTGGTGTCGTCGTGAGCTATTTCGAGTGGCTTCAGAACAAACGGAGCGAATTCTGGGATCTCGAAGAGGTAGATAGTAAACTGCGTAAATTATTGGTTAATGCCTATATGCGCGTTCGAGATACTGCAGAAAAATATAAAACAGACTGGAGAACCGCTGCCTATATTGTCGCTCTGATGAGGCTTGAGAAAGTTTACAAAGAGCGTGGCATTTTTCCGTAAAAACATAACTGTAGCGTACGAAAAAGTTAGGGTAGAGATATTCTAAATCGAATATCTCTGTGCAATGGGGTATTTCTGGATAATGAGTAGCTTGAGCACATGAATCATAAAGAGCGCATCACAATAGCCAAGGCACTCACAAAAAAGATAGTCAGAAAATACGGTAAAGATATCTATGGAATAGTCATCTACGGCTCAGTAGCCAAAAATGAAGATCGCCGGTATTCGGATTTGGAAATGTACGTTGTTACCAAAAAAAAATTGAAGGTGAAAGAAGTTAAGTACGTATATAGAGGAATGAATATTGAAGTGTCGTATATTCCGGCACGAGAAATGCTTCGCAATGCGAAAACCATTTCACTCAACTGGCCAATAGCAACAGATTTTTACCGTAGTTATCTCATTCTCTATGAGAAAGGTGACTGGTTTCAAAAATTACGAAGGGCGGTTGCGTCACAAAACCCGCGTGATTTTAAAAGAGCGATACAGAAATACCTCGTATGGTTCTATGAATTGATGGCGAAAATCAAGAATGCTTATCGATACAAAGATAATTATTCATTTTTATGGCTTGCAGCATTTTTGGGTTGGGAATCAATCATCTTTCTCGGTTTGGTCAATCGAAAGTACTATAAGAGCGAGAGGGATGTTTTTACATCAGTAATGAATTTTCCCATACGTCCAAAAAATTATCAGCGTCTCTTAGAAACAGTTTGCCATTTTTCAGTTAAGGACAAGAAAAAAATCTATCACGCAACACTGAAGCTTTTTGCTGAGCTGCAATGGATTGCGCGTGAACGAGGAATTAGTGTAGAAGAAAATAAATTGTTTGTATAAATTTTTTGATCAAGAGGAGGCTTTATGAAAATGTGGATAGTAGTGGCGTGTATGATTACGCTCGGAGTCGCACAGAATATGCTGCAGAATCCAGGGTTTGAATCGTGGTCTGGTGGCATGCCTGATTATTGGTTTAAGGACGATTCAATTGCTATTTTTCAAGAAGATGTCATTATCCACGGTGGGAATTTCAGTGCTAAAGATAGTTTGTTTACCCAAACGCAAGAAGAAGCAGATTTCTGGCAAGGGACCTACGGTATTCAACCCAGTACATACTATACGTGCTCTTTCTGGATCCTCGATAATGATCCTGCTGGCAGGGTACGTGCTGGTTTTTGGTGGTTTCCGAGTGGTTCATCATGGCCTAATCAGTATTCAGTAGACTCCGCCAGCTGGCAAGAATGGTATGTCGATACCCTTTTATCGCCTGCTAATTCTGAGTCGGTAACTGTTTTTCTGAGAGCCTATGATGTGTCTGCAAACTGGGATGGTGATGCAATATTTTACATCGATGATGTATTTTTCGGTCCGACGACAACACCTCAGCCGCCAGTAATCAATCGGGTCTGGCATAAGCCAATCAATCCAGCGGCAGGCGTGAGTGAGAATATCTATGCCAAGGCGACTGATTCTGATGGCACAATCGATGCTGATACCTTATACTATGGAGTCAATAACCTCGCCACGCCAATTAAATTATCACACACTTCAGTGAGCAATGATACTTTTTCGTATCAGATTCCTGGTCAGGCAGATGGTGACACGGTCTTTTATTTTCTGCAGTTTGTTGACAACGATGCCCTCGAGACATTCTCTGATACCCATGCCTACTATGTCGGTGAGCTTGACATTTACATAAATGAAATTCTCTATGATACTGATGGTTCAGATGCAGGCTGTTTTATTGAGCTGTATGGTCTAGGTGATATGAGCCTCAGTGGATTTTTACTCATTGGTGTAAATGGTTATAATGGTCAGGAGTATCAACCAATCGATCTCTCGGGGTATACAATTCCTGCTGATGGTTTCCTTGTCATTGCTCAGGATGCGACTGTGCCTAATTATGATTTAATTTCTGACTCTGCTGATTATCAGAACGGTGGTTCTCCGGGATCTCCAAGTGGTGATAATGTTGAATTACGCTTTAATAACATCGTGATTGATGCATTAGGGTATGGTGACCTGGGCAGTTTTGTCTTTGCTGGCGAGTGGATACCTGCACCAGATGTTGGTCCTGATACGAGCCTTGGTCGTTATCCAGATGGCAATGATACTGATAATAATTACAGTGATTTTCTCCTCTATGCAGCACCTACGCCTGGGTTACCAAATCCAGATATTGGTATTTCAGAAACGAACAGCATAGTGACTACAGTACCCATGATAATAAACCCTGTTGTTTCTGGTGTGCAGTTTACGTCGATTATCGAGGGTACTGTATTTTATCCAATTACCGTATACAACGTACTCGGTCGGGTAGTAGTCACCATAACCAAACCCACTACGACACTCGATATACCAACAGGTATTTACTTTTTAAGATTAAATAGTATTGAAAAGGGTAGTGCAAAACTTATCGTTGTAAGATAGCTTTTGATAACATCGACTGCAGTGATAAAATAGATAATTTACAGTTACAGGTTTAAAAGTTTACGTCTGTCCCCATGAGGAGGAGAACAAATTTCACACTTTTTTCACGTTTGTGCAATATTATGATATAGTGAGATAGGAGGGAATTATGCAACGATTAGTTATCATACTTGCTGCATTAGTATGTGTTGTCAGCGCTCAGGACCATTGGGATGTGGTTGGTTTTACAGGTCGAAATGTCTATTCCATCGCACAACACCCCCAAGACACGAGCATCATGCTCATTTCAATTGCCGATTCAATCTACCGGAGTTCCGATGGTGGTCATTCGTGGTCCTGTGTTGCTACCTATTGGCCCCTGCCGGTCAATTGTTTGCTGTTCAATCCTGTACACGGTGACACTGCGTACGCCGTGATTGGAAATGGTTCATTTAGTGATGGTATTTATCAATCAACAGACGGAGGAAATACGTGGGATATTCTCGCATGGTTTTATATCCCCAGATGCATGACAGTTACAGAATCTGAAGTCATGCTCGTTGGTTGCGATAGCTTTGGCATTTATAAAAGCGAGGATGGTGGTATGTCATGGGATCCATGGAATGAGGGACTCACAAATTTGCATATCTATGCACTCGACTATTGCAGTCCGTTCGATACATTCCCTTATTTCTTTGCTGGCACTGCCCAAGGATTATTTTACCGACATTATAATGGGTGGTCACAGGCAAGCGGAATAGCGAGTAATGTCCGAGTATCATCACTATCGTATCATAAAACAGATGAGCTTGGCTTTACCACGGTAACTGGTGGTTCCTTATCAGATGGTATGTACCGGTCAACTGACTTTGGACAGAACTGGCAGGTTGGTGATTATTGGTTATACGCAAGTTATGTGGCA
>LJNI01000098.1 GCA_001303225.1 candidate division TA06 bacterium DG_78
CGAAGATGGAAAGGTTTTAGCAAATATCGTTTCTTCGCAGGTCGTTCATTCAAAGTTCGGTGGCGTCGTGCCAGAGCTCGCTGCCAGAAATCACATCAAAATAATCATGCCCTTGATGAAAATCGCTCTTGAGGTTGCACATAAAGAGTTGCACAATATCGATGTAATCAGTGTCACTCGGGGACCTGGACTGATTGGTGCACTCTTGGTTGGTTTGGCATTCGCAAAATCACTTTCTATCGCCCTGAATAAACCTTTTATCGGTATTAATCATCTCGAGGGACATATTTATGCGCTATTTCTCGGGAACAAGAAACCATGTTATCCTTTTCTCGTGCTCCTTGTTTCAGGTGGTCATACAGAAATCGTGCTCGTGAGAAATGAATTTGAATATAAAACGCTGGGTAAAACTGTGGATGATGCGTGTGGTGAGGCATTTGATAAGGTGGCAAAATTACTCGGATTTCCCTATCCAGGTGGTCCGTATATTGAAAAGGCGGCGAAACAGGGAACGATCAAAAAAGTGAAGTTACCAGTGCCAAAACCGAAGGGGTATAATTTCAGCTATGCAGGATTGAAGACCGCAGTCCTCTACTATACAAGGGACAATCCTGAATATGACCGTAATGATGTAGCCACAAATTTCCAGGAAGTAGCAATCGAACACCTAGCACAGGTGACCATGAGGGCAGTTGTCGCAACAGGCGTGAAGCATCTTGGAATTGTCGGTGGTGTTTCTGTGAACAAACGATTACGTGACCGATTTCTTACGCTCTCCCATAAAATAGGAATAGAAGTTTTTATTCCAGACGTACATTACTGCACTGATAATGGTGCAATGATTGCTCTCGCTGGAGCACGTCGATTCAAAAGATATGGAGCGTCGGGCTTGTTGGTCGATGCGGTGTCAAGAGAACCATTAGATAAAATATTAAATTAAATTACAAATCCCAAGCACCAAATTCCCCACCCCGTTCGATATGAATCTAATCTTTCTTTTCAAACATCTATAATGTTGTGGCGAGGATAATTTTGTGCATATCACCTCTAAGAATTATTTTATCGAACAGGGCAGGCAAACTCCCAATGACAAACGAATACGAATAACGAGATACGAATACGAATCTAAATATATTCTATCGTGCTCGGTGGTTTGGGTGTTAGGTCATATAAAACCTTTGTCACCTCAGGTATCTCGCGAATAATTTTCTTTTGAATCTTCTCTAAAATCGTATAGGGCACCTTGGTAGGTTGTGCAGTCATTGCATTTTTCGATTCAACACTTCTGATGACAATAATATTGCCAAATGCCCTTTCCCCTTTTTTGACACCGGTTGCCCGATCACTGAGTAGTACTGCAAACGCCTGGAAAGGTTTCAATCTTTTTATTTCCTTTTCGACAATCTGGGTTGCCTTACGTACAATCCTTACACGTTTGGGCGTTACTTCACCAACCACTCTTGTTGCTAAACCAGGACCAGGAAAGGGCATCCTTTGATAGATAATTTTAGACAGTCCTAATGCCTTTCCTACTTTGCGTACATCAGGTTTATACAATGTAACTAAAGGTTCGATAATAGAGAGACCATACTTTTTTGGACTAATACCAATTTGAGAGAGCACATTGTGCTGGGATTTAATTTTGCCTTTTGTTTCGGCGACATCTGCTGCTATGGTTCCCTGAATGAGGTGCTGTGCCCGGTATTTTTTTACTGCCTTACCGAGTGTCTTATAGAATGTATCACGAAATGCCTTGCGCATATCTTCAGGGTCGTCTTTTCCCTTGAGCGCTTTGAAAAAATTGTGTGAAGCAGGTATGACAACAGTTCGTATACCGTGCTTCCTGAGGATTTTTGCTACTGTTTGTGGTTCATCCTGCCTCATGAGTCCGTCATCAATAAATAATGCGATGAGTTTTTTCCCTAAGGCGCGATGTGCTAAAAAAGCACAGACCATTGAGTCAACACCACCACTCGTTGCGCAGATTGCAGTTTGTTTCCTCACCTTTTTCTTTATTTCTTTTATTGTATCATTAATAAATTCTTTTGCATTGAGTGCCATATGACCTCCTTTATTCAACAGATGCTGAATACACTGAAAAGGGAAATAACTAATGATAATTAAAAAAGCAGTATATTGATAATTATGACTCTGTCAATAATGTACACATATCACTGTAATCTTTATTCCATCGCTGTAATCATTTATTTTCTCCTGTTGACTTTTAATGATATTTTATTAGAATAATTGAATGAAAAAAATTGCGGTCTGTAATCAAAAGGGCGGTGTGGGAAAAACAGCAACCGCAGTCAATGTGACAGCTGGGTTGTCACTCGCAGAGAAGAATGTACTCTTGATTGATATTGATCCGCAAGCCAATGCAACGAGTGGTCTTGGTGTAGATTATAAATCTGTTGAAACATCAATATATGATTGTCTCTCTGAGCCAACACTGGTGAGGAGTGGTATCATCAAGACAAAATGGCCACATCTTTCAGTACTTCCTTCTACAACTGACCTTGCTGGTGCTGAAGTCGAACTGATCGAAAAAGAAAATCGAGAAGAGACGTTAAAAAGAATACTTCGGATAATTGATGCAGAGTACGATTTTGGTATTATTGATTGTCCTCCATCGCTCGGACTTTTGACAGTGAACGGCTTGGTTGCCTGTGATAGCGTTATTATTCCTATTCAATGTGAGTACTATGCCTTGGAGGGTTTAGAAAAGTTATTGAAGACATTAAAAGTGATAAAAAATAATTTTAATGAGAATCTCATAATCGAGGGGATTTTACTGACCATGTATGATGCGAGACTCAATTTAGCAAAGGACGTTGTTGAAGATATCCAGAAACATTTTCCCGATGTTGTTTTCAAGACTGTTATTCCACGTTCAGTGCGGGTTGCGGAATCACCATCATATGGGAAATCAGCTATTCACTACAGTATTTCATCTTCTGGTGCACAGGCATATCTGCATCTCACGTCGGAGTTATTAAATCATGCGTAAAAGAGCATTGGGTAAAGGACTCGAAGCATTAATTCCCACCAGAGAGAAAGAGATATTCTTTGAAGGGTATCGATTCATCAGGATAAAAGACATTAAACCTAATCCATACCAGCCAAGGGCAAAGATAGAAGAGTCCGACATAAAAGACTTGGTTGCATCAGTAAAAGAAAGAGGCATCATTGAGCCACTCGTCGTCAAGAGAAAGGATAACCAATTTATCCTTGCAGCAGGTGAGCGTCGGTTACGGGCAGCACAACTCGCTGGATTGAATGAAGTCCCCGCAATTATCAGAGATTTGACTGATCAGGAGCTTCTGGAGATCGGTCTCATTGAAAATCTTCATCGGGAGGACTTGGACCCAATCGAAGAGGCGCGTGGTTATGAGCAGCTCAATAGAGATTTTGGGTTGACCCATGAGCAAATCGCACAACTTGTTGGTAAAGAACGTTCTACGATAACGAACACGCTGAGACTTCTATCCCTTCCTAAAAAATTAAAAGATTATCTACGGACTGGTAAATTGAATTCTGGACACTGTCGGGCACTCTTGTCCCTTAGCAATGAAATAGAGATGCTCGAAGTCGGTGAACGTATTGTTAAGGAGGATCTTTCAGTGCGACAAGCAGAGGCTCTGGTTAAGCGTTTACAGAAGCGAACCAGAATACTGCCCGGGCCAGAGAAAGAACCAAATTTATTGATACTCGAGGATGAATTGTCTAAATTACTCCATACGAAAATTAGCATTGATTGGAAGAAAAATAGAGGAACAATAACAATTCATTGTTCCAGTCTTGAGGATTTCAATCGTATCTATGATATATTGAGGAAAGGAAGAAAAGGCAGTTGAAGGCAATTAAAGGCAATAATATCCGTATGCATCTGCATAGAATCTGTTTGCTTTTTTTTATTCAGCATTTTGCTGAATAAAAGGAGGTTTGATGTTTAAAGGTTCTTATCCTGCTATAGTCACACCTTTTAAAGATACTACATTAGATGAAAGCGGTTTAAGAAAACATATCACATTTTTGATAGAGAATGGTTCGAGTGGTATCGTTGCTTGTGGTACAACAGGCGAAGCACCGAGTTTAAATGATGACGAGTATGAGAAAGTAATTAAAACAGCAGTTGAAGTATCAGAAAATAAAGTGCCAGTCATTGCTGGTGCTGGTACTAATTCAACCGCCAAAACGATTAAGCTGATCCATAAAGCAGAAGAATGTGGTGCACAGGGTGTTTTGGTCGTGACACCATATTACAACAAACCACCTCAAGAAGGTCTCCATCAACACTACAAGAAGGTGAGTGAAGAGAGTCGGCTTCCGATTATTGTCTACAACGTTCCTGGACGGACTGGCTGTAATATTCTTGCCAAAACTGTTGCTCGATTAGCAAAGGAGTGTAAGAACATTGTTGCAATCAAAGAAGCGAGTGGTAATTTAGACCAGGTATCCGAGATCCAGAGACTATGTGGTGATGATTTCGATATACTCTCTGGAGATGATTCCTTAACACTGCCGATGTTGGCGATAGGTGCGAAGGGAGTTATTTCTGTTGTTGCCAATATTCTACCCCATGAAGTTGCCCAGATGTGTTCACTATTTTTTGCTGGTAATATCACACAAGCGCGTGCCATTCATGTAAAACTCTTCCCAGTGATTAAGGCGCTCTTTATTGAAACGAATCCGATACCGGTCAAGAAAGCAATGGAACTTATGGGAATGCATGCTGGTGCGCCGCGCCTACCCCTCGTTGAGATGAACAAGGAAAACACAGAAGTTTTGAAAAAAGTATTGGTCGATTACGGAATGAAACTATGATTAAGATTGTACTCTGCGGCGCAGGTGGAAGGATGGGAAGAGAGATTATCAATGTCGTGCGGGAGTGTGATGATATTGAAATCATTGCAGGAATAGAATCACCGGGCAATGAGTTTATTGGCAAAACAATTTCTGATATTACAATCGAAGTGGATATTTCAAAAGTAATTCAGACTGCTGATTGTGTGGTAGATTTTACAAACCACACCGCGACAATCGAGAATCTAAAGAAAGTTAAGAACTACAAGAAGCCTTTTGTGACTGGAACAACCGGTTTTTCTCAATCTGAATTCAATGAGATCAAAAAATTTTCACAGACTTTTCCAATTCTCATCGCACCAAATATGTCAATGGGCGTCAACCATCTCTACAATTTAGTGAAATGGACTGCAACGAAACTCGCAGACTATGACATAGAAATTGTTGAGACCCATCATCGAGGCAAAAAAGACGCACCTTCAGGTACAGCCAAGGCAATCGCGCGTAGCATTAGTGAAAGCAAACCAGACACAAAATTTACCTATGGTCGAGAGGGAACGATTGGCGAACGAAAGAGGGGAGAGGTTTGTATACATGCGATTCGTGGTGGTGATGTCGCAGGTGAACACCGTGTAGTATTCTTAGGTGAGGGAGAATTTATTGAATTACGGCACTATGCTACATCCCGCCGGTGTTTTGCCTTTGGTGCTCTTGCAGCAGTTCGCTTTGTCATTGATAAACCGCCGGGATTGTACACTATGCAGGACATATTAAAAAGTTAATAAATCTTAAAATATCCCGGAATCTTCCTAAATCCTATGTAATTCACAAAATTTAACAAAACAGGACAGGACGGTTTTGTTAAATTTTGTTCAAGTGTTATGTATTTAATTCAAGACCCGATTCCATCAGCTGACTAAATTCAACAAAATAGAACAAGTCGGTTTTGGTGCGAAATAAAGCACTTGACTAAGAATCTAAGGTAGATTATGATAGACGAGGTACAGGCATGGAAAGAGAACAGCGAAAAAATAAAAACAGGTTGATTATATTCATACTGGCAGTATTCTGTTCGTTTCTCATTGGGTTTATTGTTGGAAATTTTTTCAATATAAATCTTATGAAAAACCACTTCAAAGATACGAAAATCGATGATAAAGAGGTATACATAGATTACGCATCCCGACCAGTCAGAAAAGATATACTATTTTATGAACCTGGTTCAGATTATGTATGGTCAGACCAATATGAAGAAATTTCAAAAGGAGATAATATCATAAAGGGAAAGGTATACATAGATGATGAACCTGCTGAAGGATTAGAAATTGCATTAATAATAGCAAGTGGTAGGCAGACGCCGAGAGCTACAGTGAACAGTCAAGGAGATTTTAGTATTTCTGTTCCTGAAGGTGAATACTATCTAAATGGTATTATAATCTACAATCTGAGCGATAGAATACAGGATAAAATATTTATAAATAAAATAGCAAAGGACGAGCAGGGGTATTTTGATCACCCAATACAGAGTAGTGACGAAATCATGAAAATTTTCCAAGAACTTTCAGACAAGTACGGTTCTGAGGAGGCATCTAAACGAATTACCGACCAGTTACAAGACGTTGTGGTTTCTCGAGATCAATTTAAATTCGTTGTTACAGATAAAGGATATACACTACCTGATTTTCATTATAGAAAACCCGTAAAAATTATTTCGCCTCTCCATGTGTCTTCTGTGTCTCTAGAGAAACTACAATTTATCTGGGAGGCGGTTCCTAATGCACATACATATAAAATTTCAGTTGAGCACATTGTCAAAAAAGGTAGCACTACGTCTTACTATCCTGTACTTACATGTGATAACATAGAAAAGAATTTTATCAAATATGATGATGCGTTGCAGAAAACGAAGGAACAGGACTATTTGTGGGGAGGTGTTAATCCACTTGAACCAAACAATTTATATGGATGGCGCATTGTTGCTATTGATAATAAGGGTAAAATTATTACATCTTCTGATGAGGATATTAGCGATTTATCGATGTTCCGTGTTGAATAACTCTTTCCCTTCGAGAAAAGAAAATGTCAACTGCGCTTTGAATTTCAAGACTTGCACCATGGCATCGCTTTCTTATTTTGTCAATTGACCAAATGAGAAAATGAGAATTTTGTCTGGCAAAAATCTAAGTGTCTACGTGCCATTCCGCTCCGGGATCGGGCATGCTTATTAGCTAAATCGTCGCAATCTGAATATTAAACTGCACCAAATTCTCTTGCGAAATTATCCCATATCTCTGATATGGTTGATAAATTCAGCATCCCTATCCATCGTTTTGTAGATAATGGGGCACTTCTTGATGTGATTGAGAATTTGAGTGTCTCCCAAATTTACCCATATTTTAATATGGTCATAAATTTGAGGATGCTGGTTTGCATAGGCATGTGGTGAATCAGTGCCAACTTATTTGTTGGGGTAATCGATTGACGGAGTCAAAAAACTTTACAGAACAGGACAGGTTGTTTTTGTTCCTTATTTCAACAAAACTAATTTCATCATTGAAGTGAAATCCTCAAGAACAGAATAATAACTTTCCTCTCTTGCATCGCCACGACTTGCGACCTCATGTATTTTTTTCAACTACGCTTTAAGCAAATGCCCTCCTATTTGCCTATTATTATGCATTAGAATACGGGAAAGTCAAGATTTATCGTTTTATTTTTGGAGGCATAAACGAGACTAAAATTATCTCCCTTCTCTTGACTATGATATAAAAATTGGTATAATTCTAAATTATGAAGGTTACAGTTGTTGTTCCAGCATACAATGAGGCAGCGAATATTCCCTTTTTGATTGAGGAGTTTGACCGTTTTACGAAAGACCATAGAGATTATGAAATCATTATCGTCGATGATGGGTCTGAAGATGGAACCAGCGATGTTGTCAATGACAATAAGAGGCGTTACCTCAAGCTAATTCGTCACAAGAGGAATCGTGGGAAGACACAGGCAATACTTTCCGGTACAAACGCTGCTCGCGGCGATATCATCGTAGTCTTTGATGCTGATTTACAGTATGATCCCTATGACATTCCAAAGTTGGTTACGCTTATTGATAATGGTGCTGATGTTGCGACAGGGTGGAAACAAGGCCGCTATGATAAAAAATTTGTCTCGCATGTATACAATCAGTGGGCACGTCGACTGTTTAATCTTGAGGTCCATGATATGAATGCGATGAAGGCATTTACACAAGAAGTAATCAGAAAAATTGCACTTCGTAAGGATTGGCATCGATATATTGTGCCACTTGCAAAGTATGCTGGATTCAGAATTGCTGAAGTCAAAGTGAGGTTGCGACCGAGGAAGTTCGGGAGACCAAAATATCAACAGAAGAGCAGAATTCTGATTGGGCTTTTTGACCTGCTCGCAGTCAAATTTCAATTGACCTTTATGCAGAAACCACTGCTCTATTTTGGCACGATTGGTCTCGTTTCGATCGCATGTGGTTTCCTCGTTGGTGTAGTATCGATAATATTACGACTATTTGGATACGGATTCAGGCCGTTACTCTACCTCGTTATTCTTC
>LJNI01000099.1 GCA_001303225.1 candidate division TA06 bacterium DG_78
AACAAGGATTAGCAGCGTGGCGTTCAAGTGTTAGCTATGTAGAAAACGTCGCTGATGCAATAGTGTTAGCAATAACTGATGCAAGAACAAAGAACCGTATTTATAACGTTGCTGAGCCAGAAACACCGACTCTGGCAGAGTGGGTAAAAAAGATAGGCAAGGTCGCAGGATGGCACGGAGACGTAGTTATTGCACCACGCGATAAACTTCCTCAATCAATGCAACCTGACTTTAACACTGAACAGCACCTCACTGTTGATACGACCCGCATACGAAAAGAACTGGGGTACAGAGAATCGATTCCACAGGATGAGGCATTGAGACGTACTATCGAATGGGAACGTGCACATCCACCAGAAAATATTAGCCCAGAACAATTTGATTACGAAACTGAAGATAAGGTTTTAAACTCGCTGGGATTCATATCTAAAAAATGACAGAGAGCTCTGAAAAAGTATTCATCGCTCTCAAGATTACCCCATAAGTTCAACAACTTAGGGGCAGGCATAGATGACAGAAAGATTACAGTGATATTTTATCGATTATTATCGGTGTAATCCTTATGCAAATCACTGTAATCTCCCTAGAGTCTATGGACGAAGATTGCTGGTTTTTTCAGAAATTACTGAGAAAGAGGTATATATGAGTTTTTTAACTGAAGTAAGTATGACACCGCTCGGCAAAGACGAGAGTGTCAGTACATATGTTTCAAAGGTTGTCGATGTAATCGACAAATCAAAACTACCCTATGTTATTACACCAATGGGTACAATTATCGAAGGTGAAACATGGGATGAAGTGATGAATGTCTTCAAAAGAGGTTTTGAACAAATGCAAAAAGAGTGCACGAGGATTTCGATTTTGATGAAAATAGATTATCGAAAAGGAAAATCAGAAAGAATGAAGACAAAAATAAAATCCCTCGAGGAAAAATTAGACAAAGATTTATTGAAAGATAATAACATAAAGTAGATGTTTTAGGCAAAGAAGGGAGTGCTACTGCACTCCCTTTTGTTGTTATTTTATTCGTATCAATCGAACGGCAATTCCTCCATGGGTAGGGGACCCATTGGCGTGTAACCCTCTGGAACCTCAAAGAGGGCATCATCGAGTTTATCTTCACTAATATTTTCAAGGACCATAGTCATCTTTTCACCTTCATGCGTGACGATTTTCAAGGCGAAATCGAGCTTTTTCGAAACCCACTGGGTTATTACCTCAGTACCCTCACGGGTGATTACATACTTATCGCACTTATACCCACTTATTGTTTCGGTACCGATAAATTTACTTTCTCCGAGTGATTCTGTTTTCTTCGCGCTCTGGAATGGGTCGTTTGCCAAACTCTGTATATCATCACTGGCAATCTCCATATACATCTTTTCTGATGGCATGAGAACACGCGTTACCATCTCGTCCATATCAACGAGAATAATAATTTCTTGCCCATCTTCTTCTTGTTCCATCCGGTATTTTGTTCCCTTTGCAAATATTTTACTGGTTGTTGTTTCACCTTTCTGTCCACCAGCCTGCACAACCATGTCTGCTGAAAACTCGCCAGCAAACAACGGAATACTGCAGACCAATATAATAAACACTGCTGCGATAGACCATCTAAGGGCTTTTTTATTTTGCATTATTGCCTCCTATATTATTTTTTCTGAACACAAAGCGGCAGTCTCTGCTGCATGATAAGAAGACCTCACCAGAGGTCCGCATATCATATGTTTAATACCAACGTCTTCACCGATTTTTTTAAATTCACTAAATTCCTCAGGTGTGTAATATTTTTGCACGAAAACATTTCTTCTAGTCGGCTGTAAATACTGCCCAATTGTTACGATATCAACACCTACGTCTTTCAGATCTTTTAAGGCTTGGAGAATTTCGTTTTGTTCTTCACCGAGACCGAGCATGAAGCCACTCTTTGTATATATTCCTTTATGTAATGTTTTTATTTTTTCTAGAACACTCAATGATTTTTCATAACTGCACCTGTGGTCCCTGATAAACGGTGTTAGTTTCTTTACTGTTTCGACATTATGACCAATGATAAATGGATTGGCATCAACTACTTTCTTTAGATAATCTTTTTTACCATTGAAATCAGGAATGAGTGCCTCGACTTTTGTCTGAAGATTCTTTTCTTTTATAGACTTGATTGTATTAGCGTAGTGACTGCTTCCGTAGTCTGGCAGGTCGTCGCGGTCAACCGATGTGATGACAACATACTGCAAGCCGAGTTTTTGTATTACTTCGGCAACATGTTCTGGTTCTTGAGTATCCGTATGTCCCCTAGGATTTCCTGTAGTGACTGAACAGAATCGACATGCGCGCGTGCAGGTATCGCCGAGAATCATGATCGTCGCGCTCTTTTTATTCCAACACTCATGAATATTCGGGCAGCGCGCTTCCTGACAGACTGTTGTGAGATGGTATTTCTTTAACAATTGATATACATCTCTGTATTCATCGCCTGATGGAATTTTTACCTTGAGCCATTCAGGTTTTTTTAGATAATCTCTTTTAAACATCGTCGTTTCACTTCCTTATTAAATAATACACTAAAATTTGTAATGATAGATTTTTTCACTTTATCCAGCGGCACTGTATTATTCAAAATTTTTTGCATTGATACCATTGTCACATCTTTTAAACCACAGGGAACTATATAGTCAAAATGTTGCAAGTTCGTGTTTACATTGAATGCAAAACCATGAAAGCTCACCCAGCGCTTCACTGCAATGCCAATAGAACAGATTTTTCCTGTTTCAGTCCACACGCCAATCATCTTTTCTTTTTTCTTTCCGTTGATACCGAATTCTCTTAAAGTCGCAATAATCACATCTTCAATTTTCTCAATGAATGGTTTAATGCCGATCAGCCCTTTTTTGATATTAAAAATTGGGTATCCGATAAGCTGTCCTGGACCATGGTACGTAACGTCGCCACCGCGTTCGATCCGATAGAAGTCAATGCCTTTTTCTTTTAAAACTTTAAACGGTGTTAAAAGGTTGTCTACCCTGCCACTTTTACCCATGGTGATGACCGGATTATGCTCAACGAGGAGCAATGTATCGTCAATTGTACATTCAATTCTTTTTTGATGGATTGTTTTTTGTAAATCCCAGACTTCTTTATAGTCCTTCTGCTCTAAATCGACGATGTTGAGATTACTCTTTTGTTGTTGCACTAAAGTACTCGTTTATTAATATTTTCCTAAGGTTGCTCTAAAGTACTCCGTTATTAATATTTTCCTAAGGTTGCACTAAAGGTACTCCGTTATTAATGTTTTTCTAATGTTGCACCGAAGGCACTCGTTTATTAGTATTTTCAAATGTTGCACTGATTGGAATTGGTTTTGTTGGCGGCCGATATGTCGGCTGTACAATTTCTTTCATGGGAATACCGAGCTCTCTCGAAATAATTTTAGCAATATGTTTTCGGCATCCTTTACCCTGACAGAGTCCCATGGTAACTCGTAAGATCCTCTTGATGTCATCCATGGTTCGATACCCTTCATGAATCTTTTTGACAATCTCTTCTTCAGTCACATCTTCACAACGGCAAATGATCTTCACATCCAATTCTATCCGAAAATTGTGCAAAGTCAAGTGAATGACGATAAACCTGTTATGCACACATGCCGACACCGTCCACACATTGTTTCAAAAACCGATATTCTGTCATTCCGGTAATTGTCGGAATGACAGAATATCGGACGAGTGGAATATTTTTTCTTTTATCTTTTTAGTTAATATAATCTCTATCTGATATCACTCATATTAAATAAAGTATTGACCAAGGTGGTTTTTCTCTGTATTATATAAGCAGTGATTGTGACGTGCATTCAATCATTCCTTGGTATTTGTGTTCTCCTTAGAGTATTTCCCACATTAAGAAAAAAGGTATATCTTGAGTAGAAATATTTTAATGTATCTCCAGGGCATAGGGTTTGTATTTGGTGGTGTGCTCTTTTGGTTGATCTACTTTGATCTTAAAGATCGCTACCAGCGTGAGCCGAGGCGTCTCCTGATCATAGCGTTCATCCTGGGAAATCTCGCAGCTATTCTTGCACTCGGTTTCTACACGTTCGCTGAAAAAATCGGTCTGCCTGCATTTCCTTCTCACAACATATACGAAATTGTACTCTACTGTTTTCTCTTGGTTGGTCCGATCGAAGAAGGTTCAAAGTTTCTCATTGCACGTTCATTAGTATTTCGCTGGAAGCATTTTGACGAACCGATAGATGGTATGGTCTATGCAGCGTGTATCGCGATCGGCTTTGCGAGTCTTGAAAACATACTCTACCTGCCACAACTAGATTGGATACAACAATTAGCACGAGTGATAACGTCGCCGCTCACACATTCTCTTTTTGCTATTGTGTGGGGGTTCGGAGTAAGCAAAGCTTTTTTTGGTGAGCGCAGGCGTATTGGTCGCATTCTCTGGCAAGGAGGGACTTTATTGTTGAGTATGTTCCTCCATGGTTTATATGATTTCTTTCTGTTCGCATATAGAGCAACCTATCTGGCAAGTGTGGTGGTTCTCGTTCTCTGGATATTTTTGATCGTGTATGCCCGTCGTTTGATTCGAACACAAAAATCTCAAATTGCCCATAATAATATCTAAAGAAAGATAAACTGCATTTTAGTTCCTTGACCTAGGTGATTTTTCTGTTATTATATATACCTATGAATACAGAACCATCAGATGCACGGAGGAAAGAAGGGGCATATGTAGTTATTGAGTGTCCTGAAAAAATACCCTGTGATCCATGCGTCAATGCCTGTCCGAATGAAGCAATTGCAATCAAGGGCTCGATGATTGAATTACCCGAAGTCGATTATGAACGGTGCAATGGTTGTCTCGTCTGTATTCCTAGATGTCCAGGGCTTGCAATATTTGTTATTGATGAAACTCCAAATGATCATTCGATCGTGTATATTCCATATGAATTTTTACCGAGGCCCCAAAAAGGTGATACGGGAATCGGTTTAGATAGGGAAGGTAAAGAGCGTTGTGAAGTCAAAATTTTGAAGGTACTTGACTCAAAAAAATTTGACCACTGTGCAGTCGTTGGTTTTTCAGTACCCAAAGAATTAGCTAACGAAATACGATTTATTAAATTAAAACAATAATATTCGGGAGGAATAACAAGGAGGTTATGATGAAGAAATTGAGCTTACTATTGATAATTTCGATTACCCTCATATTTGCCAGTGAGTGTCTCATCATGGTCGATTTAACTGAAGAGAGACTCGCTCCCTTCGCTGAAAATGATTTGAAGGTGGTGCAGGAGCTTGAGAATTCTGCAATTCTTCTCGTAGACTGTGCAGATTTTGATAAGCTTGCATCACATTCATATGAGATTCTGGATTCCAGTCCTGAAGAAGGACGATATTACCTGGTTCGTGCCCTTGATCCAGCGAGTGATTTAAGCGTATATGGAGAAATCCTCTGGAAAGAGGGTGATGATTATCTCCTCAAGATTGATGTGGGTTTACTCGAATCGCTCATGAAACAGAGAGTGATGCTCAAACGCATGACCTTAAAACCAATTATCATTAAAAATGAAGCTACGCCATTACAATTTCGAACCGATTCGACTGTTCAGGAAATTATCGATCTCATCGATCCAGACAGTATTTTGGCTTCAGTGCAGAGATTGCAAGATTTTGTGACGAGATATTCATTCACTGACTCGTGCGTGGCAGCAGCAGACTGGATAGTCGGTAGATTCACGGATTACGGATGTGATTCAGTGTTTTTGCACTATCATACTGGAGGCCAGGCACCGAATGTTATTGCTGTGAAACATGGCGTTGTCCACCCTGACAATGTTTATGTTATCATATGTGGCCACTTCGATTCAACTTCATTTATAGACCCCTGGAATGAGGCACCGGGTGCTGATGATAATGCGAGTGGTACAACGAGCGCACTCGAGGCTGCGCGCGTGATGCAGAATTATGAATTTGAATATTCAATCAGATTTTGTGCTTGGTCAGGTGAGGAACAAGGTCTCTATGGGAGCGATGCATATGCCTCCTATGTTTATTCACAAGGAGATAGCATCATCGCAGTCTTGAATGCTGACATGATAGCGTATACTGATATCCTGCCAGAGAGTATAGAGGTGATTGCCAAGATATCAAATCCTGCGTGCGGATGGCTTGCCGATTTCTTTATTGCTGCTGCAGATTCATATGCGACCCTTCTGACGAAAAAAACAATGACTTCTTACTGGCCTTGGTCTGATCACTCTTCTTTCTGGGACAAAAATTATCCTGCTATCCTCAATATTGAAGACGATCTACCCTTACCCAATCCTTACTACCATCTTCCCGGTGATACCATTGGTGGTGGATATAATAACAATAATTTTTGTACAGAGACCATCAAGGCAATGATTGCAACGTTAGCGTTATTAGCAGTGCCATATCATCCTGATCCGGGTGTGGAAGAATTTGGAGATGTTGTTTCGAACACGCCACAATTGAGAATCTATCCGAGTCTTGGTAGTTCACGTTTTACGATTTCATTTACGAATACCAGTGATACAGAGGCAACGTTGAAAATTTATGACGTATCCGGTAAACTAGTAAGAACTCTTTTACAACCAAGTCCTGTTGAATGGACCGGTATCGATGATTTTGGAAAGAAAGTACCTGCTGGCATCTATGTTGTGCGGTTAGAGATGGGTGAATTGAGTACGGCAGAGAAGCTGATCGTGCTTAAATAAATTTTTACTTGACCACTTGTTGCTTTATATTATTAAGTTGGTTGAATAAGAAAAATTATTTATTCTCTTCTTCGACCCACTTTTTTATTTCTTCTTTAGATGGTATTTTGCCTGATGATTTTACCTTACCATTGATAACCAATCCTGGTGTTACCATAATGTTATATTCAGTAATTTTTTTTAAATCAGTCACTTTTTGAACATCGGCTGCGACATTCATTTCAGCGAGGACATTAATCGTCCTTTTGTAGACCTCTTCACATCGTGGACACCCAGGGCCCAAAATCCTTATTTCCATAATATCTCCTATCATTCAGAGGTCGATGCAGACAGATGGAGATGGATTCATGCGGATATCTGTATACATCGGCACCTATCCGTCTGGATTTGATTTTTAGAATAAAAATCCATAGAGCCAACCTACAAACGTTGATAATACAACCACTAACAAAACAAAGACAACTGTTTTTTTCGCCCCCATGATGCTAAGTATCACAAGCATATTGGGTAGACTCAATGCTGGTCCCGCAAGGAGTAATGCCAAGGCAGGACCTTTACCCATGCCACTGCCCAGAAGTCCTTGAAGTATTGGTACCTCGGTGAGGGTTGCAAAGTACATGAATGCTCCAGCGACAGATGCAAAAAAGTTCGCCAAGAAAGAATTACCACCAACCAACATCACCACAAATCGTGAAGGAATAATTCCGGCATCAGTGTTCGGTCTGCCTAAAAGAAATCCTGCAACCAGCACGCCAACAAATAATAAAGGGAGTATCTGTTTGGCAAAGGTCCAGGTCGAGAATATCCAATCTGACATCTCTTCTTTTTTGAACCATTTGAAAAGCATAATAAACAGAAGAACAAACATAATTGCGGTTAGATACCAGTGAATGTTATATATTGCATTCCATAAACCAATCGGTTCCTTTGGTTTTGCCCAGGCTGCGAAGATAAGAATCAATATAAGCACCAGAAAATACAACCCATTCTGTCCCAGAGAACGGGATTTAACACCTGATGACTCAACGGCAACTAATTCTTCTTCAGTTGTCAGTTTATCTTTGAAAAAAACCGACATTAAAAGACCGATGATTACTGAGAATGATATTGCGCCAACAGCCCGGGCAATACCTAATTCATAACCAAGTACCCGTGCCGTGAGAATAATTGCCAATATATTTATCGCTGGTCCTGAATAGAGAAATGCAGTTGCCGGTCCGATACCAGCGCCTCGCGTATATATACCAGCAAACATCGGCAAAACAGTGCACGAGCAGACCGCCAGGATGCTGCCAGAGACTGAAGACACGCCATAGGCAAGAACCTTGTTTGCTTTGGCACCAAAATATTTGATAATTGCTTCTTTGGAAATAAAATTTGTGATCGCTCCTGCAATGAAAAATACAGGGATGAGACAGAAGAGTACGTGCTCGCGGGCATAGTCTTGAAGCATAAAAAATGCTTCGAGAATTGCACTCTGTATTCTTACTCCATGGAAAGGTACAAAATAGAACACTAAAAATATAGTGATAAAGAGTAATAATTTTGTTCGGTCTTTCATTTTAAACTCTTCTCCAAGT
>LJNI01000100.1 GCA_001303225.1 candidate division TA06 bacterium DG_78
GATTGGGTGTTTTGTATGTAAGAAAAGGTATAAAAATAAATCCATTAATAATCGGTGGTGGTCAGGAACGTGGTCTACGTTCTGGTACTGAAAATATGCCGGCAATAGTAGGTATGGCTAAGGCAGTCGATATTATGCAGAGGGAGATGTATGAAGAAGTGAAGCGATTTAAAGCCTACCGTGATAAATTGATAAAGAATATATTAGAAAAAATCCCGAGGTCCTATCTGAATGGACATCCGACCGAGAGACTTCCTAATAATGCGCACTTTCGATTTGATGGAATTGAAGGCGAATCTTTACTACTATTATTAAAGGTTAAAGATATTGCCGTTTCGACCGGTTCGGCGTGTTCATCAAAGACATTAGAACCCTCTCACACCTTACTTTCTCTTGGTTTATCACACGAGCAGGCACATGGTTCTTTGGAATTGACATGTGGTAGATTCAATAAAGATGAGGATATTGATAGAGTTTTAGATGTATTACCTGATGCAGTCGAGAGGTTAAGAAAAATGTCACCACTTTACAAATAATATGAAAATAGTGTATGTCATACTCCTCCCGTTAGTTGCAAAACTGTTAAATTACATCTATACGTAAACAAGAAGTAAATGATGGCAGAAGAGAATAAGAAAAAAGCTGAACTCAAAATTACTGGCATGACATGTGCGAAATGTGTAACGACAGTCGAAAAGTCAGTGAAACGTCTTGATGGCATCGTTGATGTAAAAGTTAATCTTAGCAATGAAACTGCATCAGTGGAATATGATGATAGCAAATTGAAAATTGTCGATTTAGAAAAGGTAATAAAAGATGCGGGTTATGGTGTGGTAAATGAAAAAACAACTTTGAAAATCGGTGGTATGACCTGTGCCACCTGTGTAGCAACAGTCGAAAAGGCTCTTAAAAAATTGCATGGAACTACAGATGTCAATGTCAATCTCGGTGCAGAAAAGGCATACGTAACTTACAACTCAAAGATAACTACTATATCAGACATGAAAAGGGCGATTGAAGATGCGGGCTATCAGTACCTCGGGAAGGAAGGAAAAGAGACAGAAGATGTAGAAAAAAAGGCAAGGGAAAATGATTTAAAAAAGAAGCAAAATAGATTTATTGTCGGTTTTGCCATTGGTATACCTTTAATGATTCTCATGTATCTTCCGATACATCTCCCTTATTTTATGCCTTATGTGATGCTCATTGTGGCGACTCCTGTCTTTATGTATGTCAGTCTTCCCATTTTCAAAGCAGCATATAGGGCTCTTAAAAATAAAAATCTCAATATGGATGTCATGTATTCCATGGGTATTGGTGTTGCATTCGTATCGAGTATTTTAGGTACCTTTGAAATCATACTCTCGAGAGCATTTCTTTTTTATGAAGCAGCAGTTATGCTCGCATCATTCCTAACCTTTGGTCGCTATCTTGAGGCAAGGGCAAAGGGAAAAACCTCAGAGGCAATAAAAAAACTCATGGGTCTACAGGCAAAGACCGCAACTCTGTATCGCGATGGAGAAGAAAGAGAAGTACCCATTGAAGATGTACAAATAAATGATGTAATAATAGTAAAGCCGGGTGAAAAAATTCCTGTTGATGGAATTGTCATCGATGGTTCCAGTTTCGTTGATGAATCGATGATTACAGGTGAACCTATTCCCGCATCAAAGAAAAAAGGGGATAATGTTGTCGGTGGTACACTGAATAAGAATAGTGTAATTAGATTTAAAGCATTAAAAATAGGAAGAGATACAGTCCTATCTCAAATCATAAGACTTGTAGAAGAAGCGCAAGGTTCAAAACCACCGGTTCAGAGAGTCGCAGATAGTGTTGTAAGTTATTTTATACCTGTGGTATTAACAATTGCAATTTTATCTTTTGTTATTTGGTTTGCATTTATTGGCAACAACCTACTGTTCAGCCTAACACGTTTGATCTCTGTTCTCGTCATTGCTTGCCCTTGTGCACTCGGACTTGCCACGCCAACTGCGGTAACCGTTGGCATTGGACGTGGTGCAGAACTTGGCGTTCTCATTAAGAATGGCGAAGCACTGGAAATTTCTGAAAAATTGACCACGATAGTATTCGACAAAACCGGAATCCTCACCAAAGGTAAATCAGAGGTTACAGATATAGTTAGTATTGAACATAATAATAAAGAACTGCTCAAATTTGCTGCAAGTGTTGAGAAGAATTCACAACATCCTCTGGCTGAAGCTGTGGTAAGAAAGGCCCAAGAGGAGAGTATTCATTTACTAACAAGTGAAGACTTCGATACTATCGAGGGAAAAGGAGTAAAGGCCAGGGTTGATCAAAAAGAAGTATTGATAGGTAATAAAAACTTTTTAGAAAGGAAAGGCGTTTCTTTCACAAAGGACATTAATGATAAAATAATACAATTTGAAAATGAAGGAAAATCTATTGTGATCGTCGCAGTCAACCAAAAATTATCGGGCATAATTGCCATCGCTGATACAATCAGGGAAACTACCATAGATGCAATTAAGGAATTAAAGAAATTAAAACTTAACATCGTGATGATCACCGGCGATAATAAAAGGACGGCAAATGCAATTGCAGAACAAATAGGTATCGAAAATGTGTTGGCTGAGGTCTTACCAAAGGATAAGGCGGATGAGGTAAAGAAATTACAGAACAATGGAGAAGTGGTGGCTTTTGTAGGTGATGGTATTAACGATGCTCCAGCCCTTGCCCAGGCAGATGTAGGAATATCAATCGGCAGCGGCGCGGACGTTGCAATTGAAAGCGGAGAGATAATACTCATAAAAGATGATATTATAGATGTAGTTGCAGCGATTCAATTGGCTAGGAAAGTAATGTCACGAATAAAACAAAACTTATTCTGGGCATTTGCATACAATACTGCATTAATTCCTGTTGCTGCGGGACTGCTCTATCCTTTTTTTAAAATTACTTTTAGACCTGAACTCGCTGGTTTTGCCATGGCTATGAGTTCAGTAACTGTGGTATCATTATCTCTTTTGCTAAAAAGATACGTGCCGCCGGCGAAAAGAGAGACGAGGAAACCCGAAGACACGGTGACTGGGCGATAATGAGACTTCGAGACAATGGAATAACGAGAAATAGTGATTTGGATAGCAGGAGATACCTAATATTTATTTATCGGTGTAATCTATTTTCAGCCGTTGGCCCAAAGGAGGTAATTAAGATGGCTATCGATCAAATTTGCAAAATGGAGGTCGACGAAAAAACAGCAAATTTTAAGAGTGAGTACAAAGGAAAGACATACTACTTCTGTGCACCTGGTTGCAAAAAGGCGTTTGATGAAAATCCGGGAAAATATATCAACGAAGAAGAGAATTGATATGCATTCTGCATTAGCAAAAGTAAAGGAGAATAGATGGATATTAAGCATGTAGAGGGTAAAAATAGAGGGAATATTATACTCTACGCCTTGAGCACCTGTGTTTGGTGTAAAAAGACCAAGCGGCTTCTCAATGATTTAGGTGTCGATTACTCTTACATAGATGTTGATCTTCTGCAAGGTGAGGAACAAGAAAAGATTAGACAGGAAGTAACGCGTTGGAATCCGAGTTGTTCATTTCCCACCCTTGTAATTAACAGTGAAAAGTGTATTGTTGGTTACAAGGAGAATGAAATCAAGGAGGTATTAGGATAATGAATACTGAGAAAGATATAACTATGCGAGAAGTGAACAAACTGTATGAAAGGCTAAAAAAGGAAGCAGAAGATTTTGGCTATCATCTCAACCCGGATAAAGAATTTACAAAAGAACTTGTAAAGGGTCTGATCACTAATGAGAAAAGATATGGCTACTGGGCATGCCCGTGTCGCTTAGCTTCTGGCACTAAAGAAGAAGACCTTGATATCATATGTCCGTGCGATTATCGAGATCCGGACCTGAATGAATATGGTGCGTGTTATTGTGGACTGTATTTATCAAAATCGGTTATTGAAAGCAATAAAAACATTGGTTCAATACCTGAAAGACGTCCACCACTTGGAGAGAGACAAAAAAGAAAAGCTAAACAGAAATCTGAAGTCATTCTTAAATCAAAAACCTTTTTATCTCTGCCGATCCCCATATGGCGATGCAAGATTTGCGGCTACTTATGCGCACGTAGTGAGCCACCAGAGGTATGCCCGATATGCAAGGCAAAAAAGGAAAGGTTTGAAAGATTCATCGAATAAAAATTAAAATGGAAAACAAATTTGCTTGTGATCATATAGGAATATTTACAAATAATTCAAAAGAATTGGAGAATTTTTATATAAAAATATTAGAATTCAAAAAAGAAAAAGAGGAAATATTACCAAAATCTATATTCAGATCAATCTTTGAAATTGCAACTGATTGTAGGTTTATTCGATTAAAGACCAACAATATGAAACTTGAGATTTTTCAACCTCTATCAATTCGTGCAAAAAAAAGAATTAATGATATGATTGGTATTAATCATTGGGGTTATTGTGTGGCTAACAGAAAGAAGTTTGTTCAAAAATTGAAACAAAAAAAAGTAAATGTTACCGAGGTTAAGAGAAACGAACACGTTATCTATTTTATAACCGATCCAGACGGAAACAAAATAGAAATAAGAAAGTACTACAAAAAATAGGAGGCAGACGATGCAAATAGGTGATAAAATCCCTGATTTTGTCTTAAAGGACCAGCATAATATGGAGTTATGTATATCTGATTTAAAGGGTAAAAAGGTTTTGTTATCCTTTCATCCCCTTGCCTGGACAAAAGTATGCGCACAGCAGATGAAATCTTTGGAAGAAAATCATAAGAGATTCGAAGAGTTAAATACTGTAGCTATTGGCTTAAGTGTTGATACTGTCCCATCAAAACATGCTTGGGCAAAAGAATTAGGTATTAAAGACACAAAACTACTTTCCGACTTCTGGCCCCATGGTGAAGTAGCGAACAAATTAGAAATATTCAGAGAAAAAGAAGGATTTTCTGAAAGGGCAAATATAATTATTGATAAAGAGCAAAAAGTAATATTTTTTAGGGTTTATGATATTCCTCAATTGCCTGATATAGAAGAGATTATAAATTTTTTGAAGAAATAAAAAGGAGGAAAAAAGATGAATAATATAGATAATCTTTTGCTTGAAGCAATGAATGCCGAAGTAAAAGCAAAAGAATTTTATACGAATGCATCATCTAGAGCTCAGAGTCAGGCTGGTAAAAAATTTTTCCAGGAACTAGCTGATTTTGAGAACCATCACTATGAAAAAGTAAAGGAAATCATTGATTCGAGAAATAAAGGAGCAAAATTTGAACCTCTTAAATCGAGACCAGAACTTAAAGAAATCAAATCCGAAGTCAAAGGTGAGTTTGAGCCTAATAAGGACGAAATCGCCGATGTTTTGACTCTTGGGATCAGAGCTGAGAAAGAAGCGCAAGAACGGTATACAGCCATAGCGAATAAATTAGATGATCCAGAAGGTAAAGATATTTTTCAAAATCTCGCGGAGGATGAGCGAAGGCACCATGACTTACTCGAAGCCCAATACTACCATATATCAAATAAGGGAACGATTATCTGGGAATAAATTAACACATCGTTAATGGTTATAAAGCATGGAAGCCCGTCTCGTCCAAGGGCATGGTTTTTTGGTTATTAAGACGGAAAACGATCAACGAATAACGATACGGGCCGCGATGCCCATTAACTAATAACATGGAACTTCTACGTCGGAGGTTTTATGACTGTAAAAGAGGCAATAGATAAAAGGAGAGCATATCGGTCTTTTATCCCAGTTGAAATAACTGATGAATTAATAAAAGATTTGGCTCAAAGTGCGCAACTCTTTTGCTCATGCTTTAATAATCAACCATGGAGATATGTATTCGTATACGAACCTGAAATGCTTAAAAAAATGCACACTGCACTGTCACAGGGGAACGAGTGGGCACAGGCTGCATCAATGATTATTGCTGTCCTTAGCAAACCAGAATTCGACTGCGTTATCAAAGATAGAAAGTATTATCTATTTGATACGGGTATGGCAACAGCAGCGATCATTCTGCGAGCAACTGAATTGGGCTTAGTCGCTCATCCGATAGCTGGTTTCAGTCCGAGAAAAACCAAAGAGATACTCGAAATTCCCAATGACATGGAAGTCATTACCTTGGTGATTGTCGGCAAACATTCTGAGGAGATAAATCCAGTTTTATCAGACAAACAGAGAACAGCAGAAAAAAAGAGACCAGAGAGAATATCTATTGAAAAATTTGTCTATCTCAATAGGTATAAAGAAAATAACACAGGCGTTTAATAAACAAAGAGCTCACCGTGGGTGTCTAATCAGTAGTATGTGATAACATAAGGAGGTTAGTAATGACAGCACTTGATGATACGGTTAAAACACAGGTAAAAGAAATGTTCAAAGACTTGAAAAACCCGGTCAAGCTGATTGTCTTTACACATGACGGATTGGTAAAAGTACCAGGCAGTGAATGCCAAACCTGTCAGGATAATCGACTATTAATGGAAGAAGTAGCTTCTCTTTCTGACAAGATTAGTGTTCAAATCTATGATTTTGCAAAAGATAAGGATAATGTAAAGCAGTATAAGATAGATAAAATCCCCGCAACAATTGTCGAAGGTAGCAAAGATTATGGTATCCGTCTGTTCGGTTTACCAGCTGGCTATGAGTTCCCGACACTTCTTAATGCTATAAAAATCGTGTCAACATCAAACTCTGAACTTTCAGATAGGACAAAAGAAAAATTGAAGACAATTACAAAACCAGTACATATCCAGATTTTTGTCACGTTAATGTGTCCATACTGTTCTTCAGCCGTGGCAATGGGACATCGGTTAGCTTTAGAAAATGAAAATATTTGGGCAGAAATGGTTAATGCACAAGAATTCCCCCAAATTGCCCAGAAATATAATGTCTTTGCAGTACCTAAAATCGTTATCAACGAAAAGATCCAATTCGAAGGTTCCTTACAAGAAGATGCATTCGTTCAAAAGGTCATTGAGTCCATAAATTCGTCAGTTTAAAAAATTACAAGGAAGTAATTGGTGGCAAACGAAACTATAAGCGATGAAACAAAGAAAATCTCCCATACACTAAGTAATATAAAGAACAGACTCCTGGTCTTCTCTGGTAAAGGTGGCGTAGGAAAAAGTACGGTAGCAGCTAATCTTGGTTTTGCATTGAGTGAAAGACAGTTGCAGGTTGGTTTGATCGACATCGACATACATGGTCCTAATTTGGCTAAGATGCTCGGCGCAGAAGGGAAAAGGCTCGAAGATGGTGGTGAAAATAAAATTCTTCCCGTTGCAGTGACAAAAAACCTTTCGCTCGTATCGATGTCTTTTCTGTTAAGCAATACAGACACACCTGTCATCTGGCGTGGTCCATTAAAGATTAAATTGATACAACAATCCACAATCACAGGCATCATGCGCCTTCAATGATCTCGTCGAAAAGATTTTACAAACCAACAAAAAATTATGAGGCTGTAGTATAATAACTGGAGAGAAAATGCCAATATACACGTATAAGTGTAAAGAATGCGACAAAATTTTTGACTTTTTAATGATTACTAAAATTGAAAAGCCGATATGTATAAAGTGCGGCAGTGATAAATTAGAACGACAAATTACCTCATTTGGCGTCAATACGAATACGTCAAAAAGTAGCTCGAGTTGTACTCCAAAGAGTACTTGAGGAATTTAAGTAACACAATGGCTGGGGCACCAGTTATACAGTATAGAACATAAAAGTACTCGATTTTTCCCAAAAATTTCTGAAAAACTGCACATCTTGTTCCTATCTGCAGGTAATTTCATTTCATATGTAGTTCTTGACTCGATGAGAATATTGGGTATTATTGTATAGTACTCAGTATTATGACAAAATTGTTAATTGTTTCAAATAGACTACCTATTACCATTACTAAAAGAGAAGATAAAATTAGGTACAATAAAAGTGTTGGTGGCTTAGCCACAGGATTAGATTCATTCTATAAATTATATCAAAGTATATGGATCGGTTGGCCAGGAATTGCTTCCGAGAGAATCAAGCGATCTAAGAGGAGCATCATACGGAAACTTGCCGCTGAAAACTGTCGTCCTATTTTTCTCAGTCAACACGATGTTGAAAACTACTACCATGAGTTTTGTAACAGAACAATCTGGCCTCTGTTCCATTACTTTACCCAACATTCAATATACTTGAAATACGCATGGGAATCTTACAAACAAATAAATGAGTTATTTGCAAAAATAGTCGCACGATGT
>LJNI01000101.1 GCA_001303225.1 candidate division TA06 bacterium DG_78
TTTTCAATATCGACCTTTGTATAGGCAGGGCCAAATTTCTCTGCAATTTTTTCGACCAAAAGCTCTCTCCTCATGGTTTCCTCCTTCTATTTCGAGCATCCCGCACAAGAGCTTCGAGCACAGCTCGTGCAGGAAGATTCTCTATTCCTGTTTTCTGTTAATCCCCTACCACCGAAACTGAATGTTGAATACAGTCTTTCCAGACTCTTACTCCCACACCTCGGGCATTTGATTGTACGTCCATTCTTCTTTATTATCAGCTCTTCAAACGTGTGCTGACATTTTCTACAATTGAATTCAAATATCGGCATATCTTCGTTATTATAGTCATATAACCAATAATGTCAATACACGAAATATGAAACACATTTACTCTTGACTTAGTTCTGAAATTAAATATTATTACTATTAATAACAAAGGAGGATGGAGCGTGGCGTTTAGCTTTAACTCAATTCTAAAACTTCTAAAAAACCAATTTATGAGCGATGTGGCAATCGATCTGGGAACATGTACAACGTTAATCTATGTAAATGGACGAGGCATTGTACTCAATGAACCCACTGTCGTTGCGATCGACGTGAAGACAAAGAAATGTCTTGCGGCTGGGGATGAGGCGAAAAAGATGTTAGGCAGAACCCCTAGTGAAATAAAGGCAATCCGGCCAATGAAGGATGGTGTCATTGCGGATTTTGAGATGGTAGAATTACTTCTACGTACGTTCATTGAAAAAGTGCAGAAAAAGAGATTATTCACACGACCAAGAATCATCATTTGCGTACCATCTGGTATTACAGAAGTTGAAAAAAGAGCAGTAAGAGACTCGGCTGAGGCAGCTGGTGCCCGAGAGGTGTTTCTTGTTTCTGAACCAATTGCTGCTGCCATTGGTATTGGTCTTCCTGTTCACTTACCTACTGGCAATATGATCATTGATATCGGTGGTGGTACAACTGAGATTGCTGTTATTGCATTATCTGGTATTGTAACAAATAACTCAGTACGAACTGCTGGAGACGAGATGGATGATGCAATACTTCAGTATATCAAAAAGAATTTTAATCTCATTATTGGTGAACAAACTGCAGAACAGATCAAAATAGAAATTGGAAATGCGTTCCCAACAGTCGAGGATAATACCATTGAAGTACGAGGTAGAGATTTAGTTTCTGGAATTCCAAAAACGGTTAAATTGAGCAGTCACGAAGTGAGAGAGGCAATTCAGGAACCTCTCTCTATGATCATTGAAGCCATCCGCCTCACACTGGAAAAAACACCACCCGAATTAGCAGCTGATATTGTCAATAGTGGCATATACCTGGCTGGTGGTGGTGCATTGTTAAGAGGTATCGATATCCTCATTAGAGAAGAAAGTAATCTACCAGTCACGGTTGCAGAGGAACCAAATAAATCGGTTGTTATCGGTGCTGGTAAAATTCTCGAGGATATGCCCAAATTTGAGAAAGTAATATTCACGATGAAGAGAGAATAGTTGCCACGTCGTCAGTTAATATTTTTTTTAAGCTTAGTTACTCTATCGATTACCTTCTTACTCCTCAATGAACCTACAAAATTAGTACTCTCAACGCGATTATCATCGGTCTTATTATTCCCGATCAAGACTATTACTGGAATAGTTGAATTCCTCACCATTTCAAGCAGCCAAATTCAAGAACTCGAAACTACGGTCAACCGTTTAAAACTAGAAAATGCTACGTTACGGGAAAAAGCGTTTCAGGATACTACAGAACTCACAGAAACACATTTCACCTTGCTTAAGGCTCGTGTTACAGGCCGTGATCCTTCAAATATTAATGCATATCTGTATATAGATAAAGGAATAGAACACCAGGTCTATGTAAATCAACCAATCATCTCGATAGGTGGGTTGGTAGGCAAAATAAAATTTGTCGATAATCATTATAGTATTGTGGAAACAATCGAAAGTCAAAATTTTGCCGTGAGTGCACTCGATTTGAAAACCGGAATCCATGGTATTGTTAAGCAACGAGAAGGACTCGTATTTGATTACGTCAGAAAAACAGATGAAATAACTATCGGTGACTCTCTCTATACATCAGGGATGAGTGAAATATTCCCGCCTGGTATATTAATCGGAACGATCCAAGATATTCATCCTACGGATGATCTGTTCTTCACAAAAGTCTTTGTCACATCGAGCGCCAAGGTGAATCGACTCACTTCTGTCTACGTGTTGTTTGCTAAAAAAACCTCCTTATCAGAGAAATCACAAAAAATTATATCCGAGTAGTCGATGAAGTACATCGTATATATACTTCTACTCTATCTCTTCCTTCCATTTAGTTTCAGTGTCGATTTAGTTACACTTCTTCTCTTTTTTATCATCTTCAATGAAGA
Source organism: candidate division TA06 bacterium DG_78 (assembly GCA_001303225.1). Taxonomy (GTDB): domain Bacteria; phylum Hydrothermota; class Tepidihabitantia; order SM23-42; family SM23-42; genus DG-78. The sequence goes on from LJNI01000101.1 coordinate 2,375, forward strand.
CCACAGATTCGCACTCATTTTTTCCTTTCTGATCGGACTGCTCGTCGATCTTTATAGCCCAGTCTCTTTAGGGATTAACATGCTCGTCTACCTCATCCTTACTCAATCATTGCTCTATGTAAAGAAATATATTGCCCAAAATCTTGCAACGACCTTCGGGACATTCACAATTTTTTATGTCATAAAAGTCACTACTATCCATATCGTACTCACATCGTCACTCGCATTTCAACCAATCATTACAACGATTATTGCATTTTTACCATTTTTCTTTATACTCAACAGATTGGTACATGGTATATGGATGAAAACGTAATAAAATTTAAGGCTTTACGCAATACGCTCGGGATTATATTTGTATTACTTGTTATCTCAGCAATTAGGCTTCAAATCATACAAGGTAAAAAATATTATCGTCTCTCTGAAGAAAATCGCATTCGGAAAAGATATATTTCAGCTCCCCGGGGAAAGATTTTTGATCGTAACAATCTTGAATTAGCCAACACGAGACCGGGATTCTACGTATCTGTTATACAAGCAGTAGTTGATTCGAACAGTCTAAAAGAAATCAGCAACATTCTCGGTCTGGATACAAAAACGATCAAAGAAACAATGAAAATGGAAAAAAACCCTTTCATTGCAGTTAAAATCGCCCATGACATATCTCATCGGCAACTCGCTATCATCGAAGAGAAAATCGATGAACTCAATGGTATTGAAGTGGGTGTTGAGCCGGTGCGTAACTATCCATACGTAGATATCCTATGCCACCTCGTCGGGTATGTTGGTGAAATAACGTACGATGAGATCAAGAAAGATAACTCGTACTCAATCGGTGATTATATCGGAAGAATGGGACTCGAAGAGCAGTACGAGAAACATTTGAGAGGAAGTGATGGTATTGAATATATTGAAGTGGATGCACGGGGAAGAATGATTGGGAGAATTTCTGAAAAGAGACCAATACCGATTACCAATGGGAAGGACCTCTATACAACAATCGATCTCGCATTAACAGAATCGGTTGCAGTATATCTGCAAAATTATAAAAAAGCATCGTGTGTATGTCTCAATCCTCAAAATGGTGAAATTTTGGTTCTCTATTCTAAACCAGGATATGACCCGAATTTATTTGCCCATGGACTACAACAGCAGGAGTGGCAGAGACTAAATAATGCCCCAGATGCACCAATGTATAATCGTGCAATTATGAGCTGTTATCCCTGTGGTTCAACATTTAAACCATTTGTAGCTCTTGCAGCGTTGGATGCAAACATGGTTACTAATGAAAAACGTTTCGAACCATGTCGAGGTGAATATCGTCTCGGTAGAAGAATATTCAGATGTTGGAAAATCCACTACAGTCTCGACCTTACTAATGCAATAGTTCATTCCTGTGATATTTATTTCTATCAATTAGGTCGTTTTATAGGAATCGATACGATAGTGTCGAGAGCTCGTGATGTTGGTTTCGGTAAAAAAACAGGCATCGATATACCTCACGAGAAAGCCGGCCTTCTGCCTGACCGAGCGTGGTTTGAGAAAAGATACGGTAAAAACTGGACCGAAGGGCACATTTTCAATTTAAGTGTTGGGCAGGGTGATTTGCTCGTGACACCACTACAGTTAGCCACTACTTTTACCGTATTCGCCAACGACGGAAAGATTCCGGTGCCTCACCTCATAAAACATACAGCGGTCTCATACCACACAACGAGCATCTCAAAGGAAGCAATTAATCTTGTAAAAGAAGCCCTCTTAGGTGTTGTTTCTTCTGGGACTGGAACCCTCGCCGGCATTAGAAATTGTGAGGTGTGTGGCAAAACAGGAACGGCTCAAAATCCACATGGTAACGATCACTCCATATTTGTTGGCTTTGCTCCTGCTCATGATCCTCAAATTCTCGTTTGTGTAATAGTAGAAAATGCAGGGCACGGTGGTAGCATAGCAGCACCGATTGCTGGTAAAATTATGAAAACATACCTTGCAAACATCACAAGCGAGACACCAGTCTACCAGAAGAGTGGCGGTGATGATGCACTGCAAAAACAGGTGTTCTAAATTGTAAATAATTATGTTGAAAAAAGTAGATCGAACACTCATCATCTTAATCATTATTCTTTCCCTCATCGGTCTCGCTATGATTTATTCAACTGCTGGTATGACATACATGTTACGGCAAGGTACATGGTTGGCTGCCGCTATTTTTATTGCCTTTATTTTCTCAACCATAACACCACGCATCTGGTCAAATCTAGCACCCTATATTTATGCAATCACCCTCATACTCCTCTTTTTACTTCTGTTTACACATGGGACATATCCAAAAAGGTGGTTCAAAATTGGAGAATTTTCACTGCAGCCCTCTGAGTTTGCAAAGTTTGCTACAGTCCTTATGCTCGCAAGTTTTCTGGCTACGAAAAAGAAACTCAAGACATTTACAGATATGATTATTCCTCTGGTAATAGTTACCATACCTGCGTTATTGATCTTCATTGAACCAGATTTAGGTGCCGCACAGATTTTTTTCCCAATTTTAATCATCATGTTATACTGGGCTGGTGTCCCCTTTCCTAAAATATTTATCTTCTTCTCTCCTGTTGTTTCTGCAGTAGCGAGTTTTTCAATCTACGTGTGGGTAGTCTACATTGCAGCATTCACTGTATTTTTATATTTCCGAAAGCAATTAAGCGATTTCATTTATGGTTTCGTGAGTAATTCTCTCGCAGGACTTGTGATGCCAGTCATCTGGAATTCAATAAAAGAATACCAACAAAAAAGAATCATCTCTTTCTTCTCACCATGGCTCGATCCTCAGGGAATGTCATGGCAAATAATTCAGTCAAAAATTGCAATCGGATCAGGGAAACTACTCGGTAAAGGTTTTCTCTCAGGAACGCAAAAAAAGTTAGAATTCCTACCAGAGAGGCACACCGATTTTATTTTTTCATGTCTGGGAGAAGAATTTGGGCTGCTTGGTATTGTCGTAACAGTCATGCTGTATGTCTTTCTCTTGTATAGAATACTCGTTCTGGCAAAGGAAACAAAGAACAGATTCGCAAGTATCTTTGTGAGTGGTGTTTTGGCATGGATCGGATACCAGACCTTTCTCAATATTGGGATGACAATGGGACTATTACCGATAACCGGCGTTCCTCTCCCTTTTTTAAGCTATGGAGGTTCATCTCTTCTCGCTTGTTTTATGGCAATCAGCGTATGCCTCAAGATATCTAAATCCAAGCTCGAATATTAATATTTATCCTACAGTTAACCTGAAAAAAAATGACTTAGGTAAACTTTTTCAGCACTTGACATTTACTATAAAATTGATTATGCTTACATAGAAAGGAGTATATAATGAAAAAATTAGTAATACCGATAATCTTTTTGATATTTCTCATGTGCACAGAAGATATAAGCCGCCTCGACTTTGATTTTGAACACGCAACAACAGTGTTAAAATTACAGAGTGCCATATTAGGTGAAAAAGAGCAGGTATATATTAATATTATGGTTACTTTTATCCTCACACAACCGCCAGGAGAAGGAATCGTTATCGAACGAAGCATTGGTGATTCAACCAGCTTCGCTGCCATCGATACAGTATTAGGAGTAAATCAGTATATGTCGTACACGGACGAAGACACACTTCTCGAACCGAGCAGTACTGTGTACTATAGACTCGGCTTTTTGGAAAATAGTACGGTGGATTATTTCACAACTGAAAAAGTTGATGTTCCTGGCAGTCAACTTTTCTATGAACCTTCAGAGGATACTTTAGGCGATACACTACGCATTGTCTTTGCGCAGGTTTCGGGATTCAGTGACTGTGATATCGCTCTTTATGAATTCACATCTGCTGAACCGGAAAGTCTCCTGAATCTTGTAGACCCACTTTTTGATACAACGCTTACGTATCCTAACGACACGTGCGTCGTCTATTTACCTGATAGTGACTATCCAGACAGTATGGTCTATACAATAAGAATTTCTTCTTCTCAGTCATTACCGTTAATCACAGATACATCAGTAGGCTTCAGGGCATTTTTAAAAGAGTAGTAGTTTCTCTTGGTGGGGAATGATCCAGCGAGATAATTAACTCTATGGCAGCAACAATCGAACTCGATGTTCTCTTGGAAGAATTAGTTCTTCGGGAAGGTTCTGATTTACACCTCCGTTATGGCGAACCTCCGATGTTTCGTATTGCAGGAGAGTTACAGAAAACTGAATATCCAGTTCTCGATGATGCCGCATTAGAAGCAATTATCTACAATTTAATGAATGAAACCCAGCAAGCACATTTTAAAAAGGAACTCGAATTCGATATGGCCTATGAAATTTCAGGTATTGCCCGATTCCGAGTTAACTGTTTTAAACAGATGGGGCATATCGCTGCGGTTATGCGTATCATACCATTGAGGATTAAAACAATCGATGAGTGGGGATTTCCGCCGGTCTTCAAAAAAATTGCTGAATTGCCACGTGGCCTCGTCTTGGTTACTGGCCCTACAGGTAGTGGAAAATCGACGACCCTTGCCTCAATCATCGAGCATATAAACCAAACACAAAAAAAACACATTATAACCACGGAGGATCCAATTGAATTTCTCCACCGGGACAAAAATTCTATCATTGAGCAACGAGAAATTGGAATCGATACCAACTCATATGCCGAAGCCCTACGCCGTGTAACGAGACAGAATCCCGATATCATTCTCGTTGGTGAAATGCGCGATCTCGAAACTATCGCACAAACCATTACGGCAGCTGAGACCGGACACCTTGTCTTCTCAACACTCCATACTATCGATGCAGTACAAACAATTGATCGAATCATCGATGTTTTTCCGCCAACCCAACAACAACAGATTCGACTGCAACTTTCGATGACACTTCAGGCGGTAATCACTGAAACATTAGTGCGAAAGAAGGATAGTTTGACGCGAGTAGCGGCGTTTGAAATTATGGTTTGTACGCCAGCAATTAGAAGTACGATACGTGAAGCACGAACTGCTCAAATATATTCGGCTATTCAGACAGGCGGTAAATTAGGGATGATACAAATGGACCAGTATTTAAAGAATCTCTACCACCAAGGAGCTATCGATTATGAAGAAGCGCTTGCCCATTGTGCAAATCCTGAAGAATTTGAAAAGAAAGCGTAGCATATGGTGAAACTGCAAGAACTACTGAATATGCAAATCCAGCACAACGCCTCTGATCTTATTTTGAAGGTCGGCTCACCACCGATTGTAAGGGTCAATGGTGATCTTACAACCCTCACATTGCCACCATTAACAGAGGTCGATATTGAATCTGGAATTGTTGAATTACTAAAAAAAGAAGATATCGCAGAATACAAGAAAAATTCTGAAATAGATATCTCATACCAATTGTCTAATGCATCACGATTTCGAATCAATTTATTTAGGCAAAAAGGAAAACCTGGGGCAGTCTTCAGGCATATTCCTTCAAAAATTCCTACACTGGGTGAACTCGGTTTCCCAAAAATTTTGAAACAGATAACACTACGGCCTCGTGGCTTAATCGTTGTCACTGGTCCATCTGGGTGTGGTAAATCTACGACCCAGGCTGCCCTATTGAATCATCGAAACGCGAATGACACATGTCACATCGTTACCGTGGAAGACCCTGTTGAATTTATCCATCAGAATATAAAAGCGCTCGTCACGCAGAGGGAGGTCGGTAGAGATACACATTCATTTTCTAATGCACTCAAGTTTGTGCTCCGTCAGGACCCCGATGTCATTTTTGTTGGTGAAATGAGAGATCTTGAAACGATCTCACTCGCAATAACGGCAGCAGAAACGGGGCACACAGTAATAACTACACTCCATCCATCATGTTTTCCCGCCACATCAACAGAATCAGATCCGCATGCAATTATCTTTAAATCTTTTGGGCATAATCTCACAAAACTTATTAAAGCGAACCGATGGTAATGGAAGAGTTGCTGCTTATGAAATACTCATCGCAACTCACCCTGTACGTAATTTGATCCGTGAGGCGAAGACACATCAACTTGCATCGATCTTGCAATCCTCGCAGCAGCAAGGTATGATTTCCTTCGATGCCTGTCTTGCTAGCTTTGTGAAAAAAGGAATCGTTGCCATAGAAGAAGCTGAATCTAAGGCGCTCAGCAGAGACACCTTACGTAAAGAACTTGAACAAACTACAAAATCTGGTAAGTGATACAGAAAACCAACCTCAGATTATCTAGTCCAATCCAATATA
>LJNI01000102.1 GCA_001303225.1 candidate division TA06 bacterium DG_78
CGGCACCGAGAAAACGATCGAGTGCGATATGATTTTAATTGCGATCGGCCTCTCTCCTCTGTGTGAGCTGCTGTATCATGCAGGATGTCGGATAGACTATTTTCCAGAGCTTGGTGGTCATGTTGCATACCACGATGACAATATGATGACCTCACAACCACATATCTTTGTCTGTGGAGACCTCGCATGTATTGAAGAAGCATCAACTGCAATGTTAGAAGGTAAAATCGCTGGCGCAAAGGCGTATGAGAGTCTCTTTGGCAAAACCAAAAAAGCTGATGAAGTCGCCACCCAGGCAATAAAAGAACTCGCCATTATTCGTTCTTCACCATTTGAGGAAAGAATTGTTTTTGGTAAAAAAAGATTAATAGCACAATAACAATCACTTCAGACTCACCAGCAGGCGTCTATTCCTACAGTCTCAAGACTGATAGAGACGAAACAATCGTGAGAAAGGTTTTACACGTACGATAATTTGTGAGCAGTAACATAAAGGGGTGGTTTTGCCACCCCTTTTTATGAGCTATGCGATACCTTGACTTAGCATAAATTTTAATTAAGATTAAAACAGATGATTACGGTGATATAAAAAATTGATTACAGTGATACAGTAATCACCGGAATCTTATCCTTCATCACTGTAATCGACACAACCTTGTTGTGTCAGAAAGGAGGAGTATGGCAAAGGACGATAAAGAGAAAGTTCTCAATGTAGCCATCAGTCAAATTGAGAAGCAGTTTGGCAAAGGTTCAATCATGCGGCTCGGCGAAAAAGCCACACAGGTTGATGTTGATGTCATATCAACCGGTTCACTCGGGCTCGATGCTGCATTAGGTATTGGTGGCTTTCCACGAGGCAGAGTCGTTGAAATCTACGGTCCTGAGGCAGGTGGCAAGACAACCCTCGGCCTCGAGGCAATCGCCCAGGCACAAAAAGCAGGAGGCACTGCAATATTTGTCGATGCTGAGCACGCTTTTGACCCTACGTATGCCCAAAATTTAGGGGTGAATCTCAATGACCTGTTTATTTCGCAACCTGATACTGGCGAACAGGCTTTAGAGATCGCAGAAATTTTAACCCGCTCAGGTGGAGTCGATATTGTCGTGGTCGACTCTGTTGCAGCACTCGTCCCCAAAGCAGAGATTGCTGGAGAAATGGGGGAATTGCAAGTCGGTCTCATTGCTCGACTCATGTCTCAGGCACTCCGAAAGCTCACTGGTGTTATCAGTAAATCGAAGACCTGTGCAGTGTTCATCAATCAAATCCGTCATAAGATCGGCGTGATGTACGGTTCTCCAGAGACAACTCCTGGAGGATTAGCATTAAAATTTCACTCCTCGGTTCGATGCGATATCAGACGGATCGCTTCAATCAAAAGAGGCGACACCTTTATTGGAAACAGAACAAAGGTAAAAGTCGTCAAGAACAAGCTCGCGCCGCCATTCAAGATCGCAGAATTTGATATCATCTATGGTGAAGGCATATCAAGGTATGGTGAACTGGTTGATTTAGGCGTTGACCACAATATTATACAAAAATCAGGTGCCTGGTACTCATTTAAGGATGAGCGCATTGGACAGGGCAGAGATGCTGTTATCGAATTTCTGAAAACGAATTCAGACATCGCAGAAAAGATAGATCAGGAAATTCGCGCCAATTTATTTCCTAAAGCAAAACAGAGTGAAGATAAGCAAGATCGAACCACAAAAGAGAAATAGCAGACGCTGTTCTATCTATTGTGACGGTGAATACAAATTCGGGCTAACCAAAGATATCGTGCTAAAATACGATTTGAAAGAGGGCGATGAGATTACTGATGATAAGATAAAAACCATCCTCCTCGAAGAAGAGAAGCAGAAAATTAAACAGCGCGCTTATAGAATACTCAATTTTCGAGCCCGATCCGCACGTGAATTAAAGAACAGATTGCTCATGATTGGGTTTGATCCTGTGTTGGTCGATACTGTAATCGAAGATTTTCTCGAAGACAATACACTCGATGATGAACGCTTTGCCAAGGCATTCATCAACGACTACACGACAGTACATACCAAGGGAAATATTTTCGTTATTCGGGAATTAAAAAAGAAAGGTATTCCACAGGATACTATCATGAAAATGCTCGAGACGAGAGACGAAAAAACACTCATCAAAGATTTCATCAATAAAAAATTAACGCACCTGAATAAGCATGTACCCAAAGAGCGGCAGAAAATTATCCATCGGCTCATGAGTCGTGGGTTCACTGCTGAGGTTGTCTTTGCAGTAATAAATAACGAAACAGACTAATATGACGAGTAACGAGCTACGAAAAAATTTCTTAGATTTTTTTAAGAGAAAGAACCATACCATTGTTCCTTCGATGTCTCTGATCCCACGAGATGACCCGAGCCTCTTATTCACGAGCGCTGGTATGGTGCAATTTAAACCTCTATGGACAGGTGATGTTCCGCTTCCCTACAAACGTGCGACGAGTGTCCAGAAATGTTTAAGAACATCAGACTTAGATGAAGTTGGTAAAACCAGACGTCATCACACGTTCTTTGAGATGCTCGGCAATTTCTCATTTGGTGACTATTTTAAAGAAGAAGCTATTGTGTGGGCATGGGAGTATTTAATTCACGTGTTATCGATTGATAAAAAATATTTATTCGTTTCAGTGTATAAAGACGATGATGAGGCATACAATATCTGGCACACAAAGATTGGCTTAAGCAAAGACCGCATATTGCGGCTCGGTAGCGACCATAACTTCTGGGGACCTGCAGGTAATTCTGGACCGTGCGGTCCGTGTTCTGAAATCTTTTATGACCTCGGTGAAAAGTTTTCCTGTGGTAAAGCAACGTGTGCACCTGGATGTGACTGCGACCGCTATCCAGAGGTATGGAACCTCGTTTTTCCACAGTTTAACCAGACGGTATCAGGTGAACGTTTGCCATTAAAAAATCGTGGAGTCGATACTGGTATGGGATGTGAGCGCCTGCTCACGATATTACAGAACAAAGATTCAAACTTCCACACTGACCTCTTCTATCCAATCATCGAAGAGGTGATGAGAATTAAAAAAGTACGCTATGGGAAAGAGCCTGTTCATGACATTTCAATAAATGTCATTGCTGATCATGTAAGAGCGCTCGTTTTTACCATTGGCGATGGTATCATTCCGTCAAACGAGGAACGTGGTTATGTCATGCGCAGAATCTTACGCCGCGCTGTGAGACTCTGCCGAAACATCGGCATTGAAGAGGCATTTTTATACAGATTAGTACCAAGGGTAGTTGAGCTGTATCAAGGTGCTTATCCTGATTTAACAGAACGAAGGGAAGAAATTACGCTCGTGATAAAGTCAGAAGAAGAAAGGTTTCTTCTGACCCTTGAGAAAGGGCTTTTACAGTTAGAAGATACCATTAAAAAAAATCGTACTGTGTCAGGTGAAGATGCATTTAAACTCTACGATACGTATGGATTCCCCGTTGAATTAACCCAGGAAATTGCAAAAGAAAAGGGCATTCGCGTCGATGAAAAGAGTTTTCTGGATTTGTTAGAGAAAGCACGTGAGGTTTCAAAGGCACAAACGAAATTTATACCCAAGGGTGAGTGGAAAGTATTAAAACAAGGTTCTGGCACATTTGTTGGTTATGATAAAAATGTAGTTGAAACAGAAATACTGAGATACAATGAACACGATAAGGTTATCGAGCTCGTACTCAGAGAATCACCATTCTATGCTGAGGCAGGTGGCCAGGTTGGCGACCGCGGAAAGATTAAGGGCACTGATTACATGCTCGATGTTCTCGAAACCTACTGGTATCAGGGCATGATTGTATGTCACTGTACATTAACGACCGGAAGATTTGCGCCAGGCCACGTCTTTGCAAAAGTTGATATGGGTAAACGTAAAGAGAGCGCTCGGGCGCATACGGCAACCCACTTGCTTCATGCTGCATTGAGGAAGACACTGGGCGAACATGCCCGGCAAGAAGGGTCATTTGTTGCGCCAGGAAGATTCCGTTTCGACTTCACACACTTCAAACCGTTGAGCAATGATGAGATCACCGTGATCGAGGATATTATCAACCAAAAGATACTCGAAAACATTCCTGTTGAGAAATTATTTATGAGCTTGGATGAGGCAAAAAAGATGGGCGCCATGGCAATATTCGGAGAAAAATATGGTGACAGAGTGCGTGTTGTCAAAATCGGTGATTTCTCGATCGAGCTGTGCGGAGGAATCCATCTTGAAAATACCGGTGAAATCGGTCTGTTAAAGATTATGTCTCAGGAGGCAGCAGCGGCAGGCATCAGAAGGATAGAGGCGGTGGTTGGCATGAGGCTCTTTGTGACCGTGCGAAGAAATATTTCTACACTCAGAGAAATCGCTCAAATCCTAGGCGCTGACCGAGAGATCATTCAAAAGGTACGAGATGTTCAAGATAGGCTGAAGAACCTTGAAAAGACTAATCAAGAACAACAGCTGAAATTAGCACGTGTCGAGGCTGAGGACTTATTATCAAAAGCACGAAAAGAACAATCAAACGTTATTGTGCAAAAGTTTGATGCCATTGGTGGAGAGGCAATGAGACTCATTGCAGACTACATCAGGGAACGAGTAAAAAATGTTATTGGCTTGCTGTATGTCGAAGAAAAAGGGAAAATAAACCACCTTATCTTTGTCGGACAAGATTTAGTAAATGAATACCCCGCACATGAACTCATCAGAGAAGTGAGTGACATCATGGGTGGTGGTGGTGGTGGCAGACCGCATATGGCTGAAGGTGGTGGTGGCGACCCACAAAAAATTGATAAAGCAATCACCTACCTTAAAGATAAGATCAAAAAATAATTCCACATTTTATCCCCGCTATGAGTGCGAGCGATCTCTGTAACTTTACATTTCCTGCTGTGCAGGAAATGTAAAGTTTTGTTAATGGAAATTGTCGGCCGATTCTGGTGTTTGGTGACTGGATTGTATAGTAAGTGCTTATTCGTCTCAATAACGGCTACATTTACCTCGCCCTTGATATTTATTTTGATTTGTATACAATACCCTAAGGAGGAAACATGAAAAAATTTATTGTAGTACTGCTGCTTATATTCAGTATTTCTCTTACCTATGCAAAAACGAAACGACCGTTTGTTCAGCTTGAACCGAAGGGAGTTCTCTATATTGGCCCTGTCACGCGATTCGGCATCGGCGCAAGTGTCATATTTAATCCATTCACAAATCTCGGGCTCAGGTTTAATCTCGCGGAAATAAATTTTGGAGATGGCGGCACGTTCTTCAGTTTGAACCAAGGGTTTTTCTTTGAAGGAGGGTCATTTGATATTCTCTATCACCTGCCAATGCGACAACTACAACCATATGTTCATGCTGGTTTTGGTCTTGCTACTAATGGAGAAACCGTATTTTCGATTCGCGGTGGTATGGGACTCGATTTTACGATGAATAAAAGGCTGACACTTTTTGTTGAACCAGGAATAATGATTATCGACGCGGGCGTCGCTGATGCTGATTTTTATTTCCGTTGTGCGGGTGGCGCAAAATTTGGAATTTTTCAATGATTGAAGAAACAATAATTTCGAAAGCAATTGTTGAATCGTATCTCAAAGATGTGCTCGATTCAATCGAAAGCGACGTGATCATAGCCGGTGCTGGTCCGTCTGGGCTGTGCGCCGGCTACTATTTGGCAAAACATAAGTATAAAACCGTGCTCTTTGAACGCGGGCTAAAACTCGGTGGCGGCATGCCTGGTGGCGGTATCATGTTCAACAAAATTGTGGTCCAGGATGAAGGTAAGGCAACCCTCGATGAATTTGGTATCACGTATCACCAGTACGAACCAGGGTATTTTGTCGCTGATTCCCTCGAGACAACAGCCTGCCTCACAGAAAAGGCGCTCAAAGCAGGGTTGAAAATTTTCAACCTTGTCTCTGTAGAAGATGTTATGATTCGCGAAGGATGTGTCACCGGTGTCGTCATAAATTGGTCTGCTGTTGAGATGGCACGACTGCACATCGATCCAATATCGTTCAAGTCAAAAGTCGTCATCGATGCGACAGGTCATCCGAGCGAAATTGTTCATATTGTAGAAAAGAAAAGTGGTGGAAAGCTGCTCACACCATCAGGCAGAATTGAGGGCGAAAAATCAATGTGGGCAGAGGTTGCCGAACGCCTCAGCTTAGAGAATACCAAAGAGGTGTATCCCAATTTATACGTCTGCGGCATGGCTGCTAATGCCGTGTTTGGCGGTCCTCGCATGGGGCCAATATTTGGCGGCATGCTCTTATCAGGCAAGCAGGTCGCAGAACTCGTCATGAAAAAGGTGTAGCATACCATAGATCGATAAGAATCACTACTATACTATTCACTTTTTTTCATTCTTCGATAAAAATCTTGACTACTCGATAATCTGCATATATAATTAACACATGAGTAAAATCGATACCAAAATTTTTGAAAAAAAATTAAAGCTTCGTATACTCAAGAGCGAAGACCATCCCGCGATCGCCGAACTCCAGAAAAAGTGCTTCCCTAATATGAAGACGTGGACACCGGAGCAATTTGACAGCCTCATCACCATTTTCCCAGAAGGACAGTTGTGTATCGTTTTTAACAAAAGAATTATTGCGTCGTGCTGCAGTCTGGTCGTTGACTTTGATGAGTACCATGATACCCACACCTGGCGAGATATCACGGGCCAAGGATATGCTACAACGCACGACCATCATGGTGACACGCTCTATGGGATAGAAATTATGGTTGATCCTGAGTTTAGAGGATATAAACTGAGTCGTCGATTTTATGAAAAACGAAAAAAATTAGCACGTAAACTGAACTTAAAGAGGATAATTCTCGGTGGTCGTATTCCTGGATACCATAAATATGCACATAAGATGTCGGCGCGAAAGTATGTTGAAAAGGTTCTGGACAAGGTTATATATGACCAAGTGTTGACTGCACAAAGCGCAAATGGTTTTGTTCTCAAACGACTCATTCCAAACTATTTGCCGAGCGATACAGAATCGAAAGGGTATGCAACACTTCTTGAGTGGACCAATATTGATTATGTTCCTGGACCAGCAGTTGAATTTGCTCCTTCTTATGTTCGTGTATGTACATTGCAGTACATGATGCGCATGGTGAAAAACTTTGATGATTTTGCAGAACATTGTACCTATTTTGTCGATGTCGCCTCTGATTATAAATGCGATTTTATTGTGTTTCCTGAGATGTTTACGACACAACTCTTATCATTTTTGCATTCCAAACGGCCTGCAAAATCGATGCGCGCACTTTCTCATTTCACACCACAGTATCTGAAGCTCTTTACGAAACTTGCAATAAAACACAATATCAACATCATTGGTGGCTCGCATTTCACTACTGAGGAAGGTAATTTATATAACGTCTCATTTTTATTCCGTCGCGACGGCACAATAGGAAAACAGTACAAAATACACATAACGCCGAGCGAGCGCCATTGGTGGGGAGTAAAACCCGGACAAAAAGTAGAGGTGTTTGACACAGATAAAGGGAAAGTAGCAATTCTCGTCTGTTACGACATTGAATTTCCTGAGTTGGCTCGGATCGCAGTGCGCAAAGGCGCGAATATAATCTTCGTGCCTTTTAACACAGATGAGCGGAGAGCATATATGAGAATTCGCTACTGTGCTCATGCACGCTGTATTGAAAATGGTATATACGTCGTGATATCTGGGTGCGTTGGCAATTTGCCCCTGGTCGCAAACCTTGATATCCACTATGCTCAATCTGCTATTCTTACTCCCAGCGATATTCCATTCCAGCGCGATGGTATTGCTGCGGAGTGTGCACCAAATATCGAAACACTCATTTTTCAAGACCTCGATCTTCGGTTGTTGAAAAAACACAGGGCAGAAGGAAGTGTCCTGACGTGGTTAGACAGACGTTCTGACCTCTATAGAATAAGCTACAAAGAAGGACCCGGAGACGAGGCATTTTAAAGCAACTCCGACGTGAACCTTCGGTCCAATAAAATAATATCGCTGGGCCCTCTTTGTCGGGAAATCGAACCGAGTTCTAACGAAGTATCATTGCAATCTTAATTTTTTGGTATCACTGTAATCGATTTGATTTTCAATCAAATAAAAAAAAGACCCGGCAGCGACCTACTCTCCCATGCCGTTACCAGCATAGTACCATCGGCCCTGATGGGCTTAACTTCTCTGTTCGGAATGGAA
>LJNI01000007.1 GCA_001303225.1 candidate division TA06 bacterium DG_78
GGACAACCAGCACACGCACCAGTGAGCTTGACTTTCACAATACCTTCGTCAGTGACGTCAATAAGCTCAACATCTCCTCCGTCAGCCTGTAGGCTCGGTCTTATTTCATCGAGTGCCTTTGCAACTTTTTCCTTCATTTTACCTCCTTATATTTTAATCTCACGCTATAATCCTATCAAATTCTGACATCAAGAAAGACTTTAATGTTTATTCTTGTTTTTCTCCTTTTTAAGACAATATTTACATACACCTTTTATATATCGGTGAAATTCATCTATCCTGTGTCCGTATATTTCCTTCTTGTCTCCAATAGGACATTTAATATCGATATCAATAATTTTACCACATTTCTTACAGAGAAAATGGTGGTGGGGAAGAGTGAGAAAGTCGTATCTCACTTCTGTACCAGTGATTGTTACGGGATTGACTAAGCCCTTTTCCTGAAATGCATTAAGAGTGTTATAAACCGTTGTCATTGATATGGTGGGTATTTTATTGGCGAGTGCTTCATAAATCATATCCACGGTTGGATGTTTATCCAAGTGCTTATCCAAATACTCGAGAATCTTTAGGCGTTGATATGTTGGTTTTAGGCCTTTCTCAGTCAACAAAATTTTTAGTCGTTCCATATTTGAAATCATTTTAACCATGAAATTATTATAATCAGAAACTAAAGCTTGTCAAGGGGCAATTTTTGTATATTTTACAATACTTTGCGGGTGGGGGAGATAGATAATTTGGTAAAAAGTTAAAAAAATTTAATAGAAGATTTTTTACCTTTTCAAAGATATCAATTTTTAACAACTTACAATTCCGGGATAGCAGCAAAAATCTATTTCGATACTTGTACAATTGTGCAATTGTACAAGTATGAAACTCCTATATGTAACCATTCGATAATTTTATCGTATCGAAATTTCAATAAATTGAAATCCCGACAGCCCCTTATTATTCAAATAAGAGGCTGGACTCAGATAGATATAATAACCGATACGACCCAGCTTCTTTGACAAAAGGGGCTGCCCGAAGGGAGATAGAGCACAAACGAAGTGAGGCCTATCTGGTAATGTTAGAATATTAGAATCCTAAGTAGAATTGTTTAAAAAAGACCATGATTATTTTTGGTAAAATCATATGATGGGGTTATGATAATCTGGATTCAGAAATAAAGATTACGAGAGAAGAGGATAAATGAATTTTTGGAAGGATTGTCTATACTTAAGAAGTTAGTTGATCGAGTTGTTATAAAATCAAGTTCAATAATGCTCCAATGAGGAAAGATGAAACAATCATGATAATTGCGGCCTTTATCATATCAATAATTCCTAGTTCTTTCAGGAGTACGGCAAAGGTTGCGACACAGGGGAAATACATTGCCAACACAACACACGCTACAATAAGCTGTTTTAATGATAGCCCAAGTGGTGCAAGCATGCCTACTGCTAAGTCTTTTCTTAAAAACCCAATTATCAGAGCACCAACTGCCTCTAATGGTAAACCCAAAAGATTGGTAACAATCGGCGCGGCTATCTTTCCCAAAAATGCAATTATCCCAAACGAATAGAGAATGTTGACGATAAAAACACCTAAGAGCACGAAAGGAATTGCCTCTCTTAAAAACCATTTAATACGCATCCACACTTTTTTCAGAAGTGCACCAAAATAGGGGAGACGGTACGGTGGGATTTCTGTGAAGATCTCCGGACTTTCTCCTTTGATTATTTTACTCATCAGAAACCCAAATACAAACCATACAATAAATAATGTTCCAAAGACTGGCGACATTCCCTTTATTCCGAATTTACCAATCAACCCGAATATCATGGCAATCTGCGCCATACAAGGAATGGCAATGGACATCAATGTAGCAGCTATAAAACGTTCTCTTTTGGATTCTAAGACTCTGGTGCTTAGCGCGCCAGGTACATTACAACCTAAGCCAAGCATCATCGGAACAATTGCCATGCCGTGCAGGCCCACCGTGTGCATTAATTTATCGAGCAGTACTGCAAGTCTGGGAAGATAACCTGAGTCTTCAAGAAAACTCAAGACCAGATAAAAAGCAATGATATAAGGTAAAACTGCTGCAATAGGAACAAATAAACCTGTTGTTAGTAGTCCAAATGATTGGCCAAAGTCGATTTCTCCTTCAATGAGTTGTCCAATAAGAATATTGTGAATTATACCTTGCCCACCCAAAAAACGAGATAACGCCATCATTACAGGTGACCACAAATTTTCAAATAAGGGTTCAAAAATATAGCCGATCAACCCTTCTCCGATGAATCTGATAACTGCAAAAACCAAGAGCATCACACCGATAGCAATGGGTATACCAGTCCATGGGTGGATGGTTAAATCACCAAGGCGTTCGCCGATTGTATGGTGCTTATGTGTAATGACTTGAACGCTGTTGGTTATGTTCCCAACTTCGTGCCACCGTTCTTTATCTTCGTACTGGTATTGGCTTTTTTTTGCTTCACCTAATCGAGTAACCAACTGTTTAATGCCCTCACCAGTTATCGCAACGGTTGGTATAATAGGTACACCGAGTATCTGCTCGAGTTTTTCTACGTCTATAGAGATACCAATATGTTTTGCTTCATCCCATAAATTAAGTGCAATGATTACTGGGATCTCTCGCTTGAGTAATTGCAGGGTTAAATTCAAATTTCTCTCGAGATTTGTTGCATCGATGACATTTATGACAATACTGTCTTTTTCTTCGATCGCTCTATTGAGTAGTTCAACCGCCACCTGCTCAGCAGGAGAAGTAGGTTCTAGAGTATACGTACCAGGAACATCGATTACATCTGCTTTCTGTTCAGCTTTACCAACACATCCCTTGCAGAACTCGACAGTTGTCCCAGGATAGTTAGATGCAATGACATCCACGCCGGTCAAGCGCGAAAAAATAACGCTCTTACCAACATTAGGGTTGCCCATCAAAAGTATTTTTTTAATCATGTACTATCTTTCTCAATCTACACGCACGATTACCTTTCGTGCCATGCCGAAGCCAATTGCAACTTGCGTAGTGCCAATTTTAACAATTACTGGGCCCCGCATAATTTGGCTGCTTACCTTGGTGAGCATGACTCCGGGTCTTATACCCATTGCTTCTAAACGTGTAACCATACCATATCCTCCATATAATTCAATAACTGTTCCGCTTTCTCCTGTTTTCATCTGGGTGAGATCGATACGTGACATATTAATGCCTCCTAGCCTTTTTTTTACAATTTGCACATAAACCATAGAGTTCAAGTTTATGAAGTACAACCAAAAAATTATGTTTTTGAGCAATTTTCTTTTGTAGTAATTCTATTTCTGTGCTTTTAAATTCAATGATTGTACCGCATCGTTGGCAAACAAGATGATCATGGTGTTCAGCCTTATGTGCTGGTTCAAATCTCGTTGTTCCATCACCAAAACTGCAAATACGCGCCAGACCACTATCAGCAAGTAACTTCAGTGTCCGGTATACTGTCGAATAACTTACTTTGGGGTATACTTTTTTAACTTCGTAATACAACTCCTCAACACTAAAGTGCCTATCTTCCTTTAAAAAGTATTCAATAATCGACAACCTTTTTTGAGAAGTTTTTAGACCTTTATGTGATTTATATTTATTGAAATCATCTAACCGTGATTTATTTTTGACTTTGACTTTCATTTTCATAATATAATACTGAAAATATCCTATTTGTCAAGGGGGTACTTCTGAGATTTTCAAAAAGAGAAGAAATCTCTGTAATTTTTACCTCGTAAGTAGTTACATGTATGAGATAATCTCGAGAGCGATGAATATTTTTTCAGAGTTTATACTTGACTTTTATGCCCCTTTCTGTATAGTAGAGGGGATTAACTATGAAAATTAAAACTCGACAACGAATTGACAGTTTTAATTTTGAATCCGATAGGTTACTTGCGCGCAAGTATCAGATTATTGCAAAATTGGGCACAGGATGGGAAGGAGAGGTTTACCGTGTCCGCGAGTTAAATACGGGTATCGAGCGAGCGGCGAAATTCTTTTTTCCACAGCGCAACCTTCATAATCGAGCCACGAAGTTTTATGCAAAGAAATTGCATAAATTACGCCATTGCAAAATTTTAATACAATACCATACTCAAGAACGCATTATCTACCATCGAATACCCACTATATTTTTGGTTTCAGAATATGTCGAGGGAGAATTGCTCAATCAATTTGTAGCACACCAAGCAGGGAAACGACTCACTCCATTTGAGGGATTACACCTCCTCCATGCCCTTGCCTCTGGAGTTGAAGAGATTCATCAGGCTCATGAGTATCATGGTGATTTGCACGATGATAATGTTATCGTAAGACGCCGAGGGCTCTCATTCGATGTTAAGCTGGTTGATATGTATAATTGGGGGAAGCCTGATGCTGAAAATATTCGCGATGATGTTTGCAATCTGATTCGGATATTTTATGACTCAATAGGTGGTGCACGTTTTTATGCAAAACACCCTCGAGAAATCAAAGACATCTGCTGTGGTCTTAAACGTTCTCTCATTATTCGGAAATTTCGGACTGCTGGTCATCTTCGGCAATATCTCGAGACCATGAGATGGCATACAGGGTATTAGTCATAATGCAAGGTATTAGTATAATGAAAAATAGAAAAATCTCTCATGCGTAATCGATTCAAGGCGATACAGGTTATACTAAATATTACAGGATCTTTGCTTATTGTTCTGGGTGGCTTTTTACTTTTGCCATTGGTCATTGGATTTTTATATGGTGAAGTAGAAACCATCAATTCGTTCTTACTACCGAGTCTTATCTCATTTTTTTTAGGATTCCTATGTAGAAGTCTCTTTCGGTCAGAAAATCCGAATACTACTCAAGCAATGCTCATTTGTAGTTTAGGGTGGCTTGTCTGCTCGGCGATTGGTGCACTACCTTTTGTCATTGGTATTAATACAAGCTACCTGAATGGTTTTTTTGAGGCTATGAGTGGTTTTACTACAACGGGAATTACAATGTTTACAGGGCTTGACTATATGCCAAAGAGCATACTCTTCTGGCGTAGTCTGACGCAGTGGATTGGGGGTCTAGGAATTCTTACGTTTTTTCTTGCAGTGACCTATCGTGGAGGAAGTGCTCACAGACTTTTTGGTGCAGAAACCCATAAGATTGGTATGGACCGTCCAGTACCTGGGTTGGCGAACACACTAAAAATCTTATGGGCAATCTATGCTGGTTTTACGTTGATAATTATTGTAGGGTTACTCCTTGCGGGTGTCTCAATTTTTGACAGTGTCTGTCACAGTTTCACCGCACTCTCTACTGGTGGATTTTCACCACATGATGCGAGTATTGGGTATTACCGATTATCGGGTTATGTTCACTATCGGTGGATTGAGTATATTCTCATTGTTGGTATGATTATGGGAGGCACAAATTTTCTCATCCATTACCGTGTGGCTCGAGGTAATATAAAGAGTTTATTTGATAATACAGAAATGAAATACTGGTGGACATTGATTATCGTATTTGTTATCATCATTCTAATTGAGCGATTCGTAAAATTGGAAGCGCTGAAGCCGCATCTGTTTAGCACTTCTGGTTTTTTTATACATATCGAAGAAAATTTTCGCACTGTTCTCTTTCAGGTAACTGCTATTATAACAACCACTGGTTTTGCCACTAAAGATATTGGAAGCCCTTTTTTCGGTTTTGTCGCCAAACAGCTGTTCCTCGTTATGATGGTAATTGGTGGGTGTATCGGATCGACCGGTGGCGGTGTTAAAGTATTCCGGGTCAGTATTCTTTTCAAAATCATTCAGAGAGAACTATATCGTTTACGAATGCCTCCGCGGGCAATTACAACACCACTCATCGATGGCAAACCTATTGAGACTGATGAGATTTATCGAGTCAGCGGACTATTTTTCACGTGGATTGTGCTCCTCGTAATAGGAGGATGTGTCACTGCATTTTTATCTGATCTTGGTTCATATGAATCATTCTCTGGTATGTTTAGTGCATTAGGGAATATTGGTCCATGCTATATTCCGGTTCGGATTATGGGACAGCTTAACCCGGTTATTAAAATAGTTTACATCTTTGGGATGCTTGCTGGAAGATTGGAAATTTTGCCTGTTCTGTTGATATTCAGTCCTAAGGCGTGGAGGTCATAAAAGGAGGTGAAATAATGTATATAATTGTCGCAGGTGCTGGTATTATTGGTCGTGAGATAACCAAAGTATTGGTCGAAAATAAACACGATGTTGTGGTTATCGATAAGGACGCGGAGGTGTGTGAATCTATTTATGCAGACACAGGAGCCCTCACAATTCTCGGTAACGCTACTGATATTCATACTTTGGAGAAAGCAGGTGCGATAAAGGCTGATGTTTTACTTTGTCTCATGCGTGAATCTGCAGATAATATTGCTTGTGCTCTTCTTGCTAAGAGTCTTGGTATACCGCGAATTATATCGCGTCTCAGAAACCCTCGGTACGCTGAAGCGTATGTGTCAGCTGGAGTGACATCGATTGTGCGGATGTCTGATCTTTTGGTTAATCAAATAATCATGGAGATAGAACAACCTAAGGTAAGAAAGATTATGACACTGGGTGGTGGTAAGGCACAAATTTATGCTGTCAAAATACCTTCAGAAGCACGGAGTATTGGTATGAAAATACAAGAGATTACTGGAAAAAGAAAATTCCCTAAGGAAGTAGTATTTACTGGGATCTATAAAGAGGATAAAGGAGATTTTTTCATACCTCGAGGAAGCCATGTCATAGAAGAGGGAGATACTGTATTTTTGGTGTCAAAGATTCAGTATATCAAGCAAGCGACTGATTTTTTAATAAAAGTTCGGTAATTTTTTTGGGATATAGTAAAACTCCTTTCGATCCATTTCGCCAATTCAGAATGTGTTATATAATAGCACACCATCAGTAATAGTTTTATATCGCAACTCTGTTGACATCTAAAATAGTTTCTATATAATACATCAATGTGTGGCATCGTAGGATATATTGGTAAAAAACAAGCAGTCCCTGTTTTGATTGAGGGATTAAAGAGACTCGAATACAGAGGATATGATTCTGCAGGGATCGCAGTCCATTCGAATGGAGAACTCATTGTTCAAAAGGTCGCAGGTAGGGTTTCTCGCCTTGAAAATTTAATACAAAAAGAGAAAATCAGTGCAACACTCGGTATTGCCCATACACGATGGGCAACTCATGGTGAACCGACTGATAAAAATGCTCATCCACACACTGACTGTAAGGGGAAAATTGCTGTTGTCCATAATGGAATCATTGAAAACTGTAATGCCTTGCGAGAATATTTGAAACAGAAGGGACATAAATTAAGAACACAAACCGATACCGAAGTTATTGCTCATTTGATTGAAGAATATTATGACGGCGATCTTTTGAGGGCTACGAGGATAGCTCTTTCTGAAGTAAAAGGAACATATGGTGTTGCGATTATTTCCCTCGACCACCCACGAGAGATAGTGTGTGCTCGTAATGGTAGTCCACTCGTTCTGGGAGATGGAGGTGATGAATATTTTGTAGCATCTGATGCTGCACCAATAGTACCACACACACGGCAGGTTGTGTACCTTGAAGATGGGGAACTTGCCTCCATTAATGACAATGGTTTTACTATAACGACACTTGAGGAAAAAGAAATAATACCAAAGATTGAAGAGATTTCGTGGACATTAGACCAGATAGAAAGAGGTGGATATCCCCATTTCATGCTTAAAGAAATTTTTGAACAACCAATTACATTAAAAAATGCAATAAGGGGGAGGTTAAATGTAGCTGATGGCACAGCGCGGTTGGGTGGTCTTATTAGACATCATAAAGAACTAGAAGCCGTAAATAGAATTATTATTACAGCTTGTGGTACTGCATGGCATGCAGGGCTCATTGGTGAATATATGCTCGAGGAGATGACAAGGGTACCTGCGGAAGTGGAGTATGCTTCTGAATTTCGATATAGAAGCCCAATTGTTGACAATAATACTATACTCTTTGCAATTAGTCAGTCTGGCGAAACTATCGATACACTTGCAGCTCTGAGGGAAGCAAAGAGAAGGGGGGCAACGACTCTCGGTATTTGCAATGTTGTTGGTAGTACAATTGCAAGAGAAACAGATGGAGGTGTTTATATTCATGCTGGTCTTGAAATAGGTGTTGCCTCAACAAAGGCATTCACTTCACAGATAATGGCACTCGCACTTATTTCTCTTCTCATGGGAAGAATGAGAACAATATCTGTGGAAAAGGGCAGAGAAATTATTGAGGCGATTGAGAAAATTCCCGAACAAGTTGCACAGATACTCAAGCTCGACAAAAAAATAAAGGAGATTGCATCGGTCTTCTATAAAAAGAAAAACTTTCTTTTTCTCGGAAGGGGCTATAATTTCCCCGTCGCACTTGAAGGTGCGTTGAAATTAAAAGAAATTTCATATATACATGCAGAAGGTTACCCTGCCGCAGAAATGAAACACGGACCAATCGCGCTTATTGATAAGGATATGCCAGTTGTGTTTATTGCGATCAGGGATTCTGTATTCGAAAAAGTGCTCTCGAATATAGAAGAAGTAAAGTCACGAAAGGGTGTAGTAATCGCTATCACAACTGAGGGTGATAAAGAAATTAAATCAAAGGTAGGATACTGTATACCAATACCCAAGACAATCGATCTCCTCACACCATTGTTGACAGTCATTCCGTTACAATTGCTCGCATACCATATTGCCGTAATGAGAGGCTGTGACGTGGATAAACCACGGAATCTTGCAAAGAGTGTAACTGTCGAATAATTCCATTTGAAAATAACTTCTTTAATACACGAACAAATTACACTATCTAAAAGAGTTAAGATCAGTGGTATACAGCGTAGAGTAAATTATATCGCGGGAGTCGATGTCGCCTTACGTCATAATCATCTCTTCGGGTGTATTTGTGTATTCTCCTTTCCGAAATTAGCACTCGTTGACTATTCCTGTGCAAAAAAAACAGATGCGTTACCCTATATTCCTGGTCTCTTATCCTACCGTGAAGTACCTGTTATTATGAAGGCATTCAAGAAACTCAAAAAAATTCCCCATCTCATACTTGTTGATGGACAAGGTATTGCCCACCCTCGTTATATAGGCTTCGCATCGCACTTAGGAGTACTGTTGAATATTCCAACGATTGGTTGTGCAAAATCACACCTCTTCGGAGATTACCATATGCCAGGAACGACAAAAGGTTCGTATACGTTATTAGCGAGTGGGCGAAAAAAATTGGGAGTCGTTTTGAGAACAAGAGATAACACAAGACCACTCTTTGTATCACCTGGGCATTTAGTAAATGTAAATGATTGTCGACGATATGTCTTATCAGCAATTGAGAAGTATCGAATTCCAGAACCAATAAGGTGCGCACATAAAATGGCAGGAGAGAAGGCGAGACAATATGGATAAACTGCAAACAAACTCGAAATCCGAAATACTGAATACTAAACAATATCAAATGTTTCAAATTCTCCCTCGATGCCGAGTCTCGGGACGAGGCGAAAACTCTTTTAGTCATTATGCGACGAAGCGAGCATCCACGAAAATCTAAGCTCATTACATTACGAAGATTTTCGGGAGAATTTATGATTTAAATGTAAGGAGGTCTAATGTCTGAAGTAAGAAGGGATATTGTAACGGACACATGGGTTATTGTTGATACAGAAAATGATACAATCCCTCAGGTGCCGCAAGAAGAGGTAAAGGCTCATGGATGTCCTTTTTGTGAAGGACAAGAAGATCGCACACCAAATGAAATATATGCAATCAGAGACGGTTCATCACCTAATAAGCCGGGCTGGAAAGTACGTGTTATCCCTAATATTAGACCGATTCTTAAAGTCGAAGGTGAACTCGAAAAGGTCGGAATTGGTGTTTATGATATGGTGAGTGGTGTAGGTGCAAACGAGGTAATTGTTGAAACGCCGCACCACATGACAAACTTCTCAGAACTTCCTGATGAACAGATCCAATTAGTGCTCGATACATACCAGAAACGTATTGAAGACCTCCACAAAGATAAGCGTCTACGCTACATACTTTTATTTAAAAACCACGGGCGTGCTGCCGGAGCGTCGACAATTGACCATTCACATTCTGATCTCATTGCTTTACCTGCGACACCGGTTCGAGTAAAACAGAAACTGAGCGGTGCACTCGAGTATTACAGTTATAAAGAACGGTGCATATTTTGTGATATCATTCAGCAGGAAATAGAGATGGCAGATAGACTCATCTTTCAGAGTGATAAATTCGCGGTGATTGCTCCCTATGCTTCGAGATTTCCGTTCGAGATGCTCATTATTCCAAAGCGTCACTGCTATGCGTATAAGCTCGTTGATAAATCTGAAATCAAAGATTTGGCGAATTCCCTCAAGACATTGTTGAGGACGATCCATAAGGTGCTTAAAGATCCACCGTATAATCTTGTTTTAAATGATAGTCCAAATCTCCTCCCGAGATCCAACTATTGGAAGACTATCCAACAAGATTATCACTGGCATATTGAGATTATACCGCGTCTGTATCGGACATCTGGATTTGAACTTGGTACCGGATTTTATATTAACCATTATGCACCCGAGAAAGCAGCGAGTATTTTGCGGAGCAGTATATGATTAAGGCAGTCATTTTTGATTTGGATAATACTCTCGTAGATTTTATGGCAATGAAGGATGCGGCAATAGATGCTGCGGTATTAGCGATGATTGATGCTGGACTCAAAGTTTCTAAAGAAGATGCCAAGGAGAAGATTTACGAGATCTACGACGAAGAGGGCATTGAAGACCAACGGGTTTTTGATAAATTCTTAACTAAAGAGTTAGGAAAGATTGATTATCGAATTCACGCTGCAGGAATCATTGGGTACCGTAGGGCACGCGAAGCAACATTAGTACTCTATCCACATGTTCGACTCGTGCTCATGGAGTTGATCAAACGAGGACTCAAACTTGCTGTAGTCAGTGATGCTCCCCGATTACAGGCGTGGCTCCGATTATGTCAATTGAATTTGCACCATGTTTTTGATGTTGTTATTACATTCGAAGATACACATAAGAAGAAACCGGATCCTGAGCCATTTAAAAAAGCTCTACAACAAATGGGAATTGCGGCACACGAGGCTATTATGGTTGGCGATTGGGCAGAACGCGACATTATCGGTGCTAAGCAAATCGGTATGAAGACAATTTTTGCACAATATGGTGATAGATTCCAGACAAACGACTCTGGTGCTGACTACAACATCGACGATGTGATGCAGATCCTCGACATCATTGAAGAATTATCGTCACGGTCAGGTGTATAAAGTGATACTGTTGTTTATGTATTTACAACTATTACCCGAAAAAGAATTTTTTATTTACGAAACAAATGACAAAGGGAAAATTGGGACAATCGAGGTGACGTTGCATAAAGATAGTCTCGGCTATCATATTGTGTACACATCAGATCGTATCATTGAGATCGTCCTGGACAGTCTAACTCTCGGCACATTATATATTAACAAGACTATCGACGGTGAACAGGCACTGAAGATTGAGAGAGATAAGGAAGAATTCATCGTCTACTTTCGGGGAAATAGGACGACCTATCACGAGAATGGTCCTGTATTCGACCGTCATACACTCGATTTTGCCTTGCGGGGTTTCAAGTATCATCCACTACTCGAAAATACATTCCGCCTTCACATTCCTGAATTAATGATCGTCAATGCAGAGTTGAAGGTTCTCGGTGAAGAAATTATTGCAGGACCTCTCGGCGAAATTTTATGTTGGAAGCTTCAGATGACTCCGCGTGTGCTCTTTATTCGTATGAAATTCTACTTTTGGATTGAAAAAGACGTGCCTCACAGATTCATAAAATATGCAGATTCATCTGGCGAAAACTATATTCTGTTAGTTGAATCGAAGGAATCTAGTCCTTAAACATTACATTCTTTACCTGAATATTACTTCAACGTGACGGTCGAATCCAAACTTCCATAGATCATCAATATGTTCACCGATGGTTTTTATATCAAATTCATAAATTTCATATATTTGTTTGATGTCTCGCTGGAGATTGTAGATATCTTTGTAGTACACAGGAGCATCGATGAATTCAATGCTCTGTACGAGTGTACCTTTATTGTATAATATGCTATTATCTTGTTTTATAGAATCAATTGCCGTTGCATGAATTAGAATAATCTTCGCCTGTACTGATAACTCATTTTCATCAGGATAAATTATTTTTTTCTTCTTTAACAAGACTGGAAATTTTTTGCCAATAGTGAACCACGGATGATTTGAGGGGACAGCGATGGAACCGTTGATATAGAAATATATATTGGGTGGTACTACAGTATAAATAACCTTTATATCTTTTTCTTGAACAAAATGGTTGACATACATCGCAACATTTCTTGGAACATCGCGCTTATAAAAAATAGTTTGTGTCCCTAATGCAAGTGATATGAGTATTGAAAACGCTAAGAAGTATATTTTATATCTGTTTGTTTGTATAATGATCCGTGCAGCGAGTATCGACAGAAGGGGGATGAGTGGGTAGGTGAGTCGAAAAAAGGGATAGTAGAAGCCGAGCATGACAAAAAATACGAGAATTATAATCACGATCGAAAGATCCCATTGTTCTAACCTCTTAAATGAAACAACGAGATATATGAGAGAAAGAATGAGTGGAATTGGTGCGAAAATGATAAGATACAGAAGATATTTCATGTGATTAAGACCTAAGAAAGAAACATGCCGAACGCCGATTTCGGGAATTTGTACAAATTTGAGAAATAGATAGATGTATGGACTGAACATGATAATCGGTATAATAATAGAGGAAAGAAACCACCTTTTCTTCAATTGTTTTCCAAGTATGATGAATATAATAGGCAAGGTTATTGCTGAATATTTCGTATAGAGTGCAAGTGTCGTAAAGAATATTGTTAACAGAAAATCACGCATTCTATTTTTCTCTACACTTTTAATAAAGAAAAAAATCGAAGTCGTGAAAAAGAAGAGGAACGCAGCATCGCTCAGACCAGAAGTTGAGAAGAATAGAAAGAATTCTGTTGACATGAAGATCAGGGTAGCATAGATTGCTTCTTCTGTAGAAAACAGACGTTTGGCAAGGTAGAATACGAAATACAGTGTGAGACCAGAGAAAACCAATGATAATAGTGGCAAAACTATATCGTGTGGTCCTACGAGTTTGAAGAGAATCGCGATGAATATCTGAAAAAGGGGAGGCGTTTGGAAATTAAACGGTTTCCCTTCTGCACCGAGGGTTGCTATCCATTGTCCCTGGAGGGCAAATACGCCTTCATCCCAGTCAATGAGTCCAGAATTTTTGAGATTAATAACACCGAGGAGGACAAATAACAGAACAATAAGATGAATAAAATACTGTTTCTTAATTATTGTTCTGGGAAATATAGAATTCTGCCGCAATTGGGGCACGTCGTTAACTCTTTGCTTCTCGTGAGGAGCTCGGTGGGCAGTTTCTGAAAACACCCAAAGCAGAAACCATTATCAACTGGTGCAACTGCTTGACGGTATCGTTGTTTTAGGCGTTCATAAACATAGGCTATATCATCAGGAAGTTTCTTCAATAAATCATTTCTCGTTCGGATTAATGCATGGTGTTCTTCATCGTCTACTTTGAAACCGATCTCCTTATATTTAGGTTCATCCATATCACTGATGAGATTATCAAGATCAAAAAGCAATTTCAAGTGCATCGCAATGACATCAAGCATATTACTTCCTCTTTCCAAGTTGTTTTTCGATATCATTTATCATGGTAATGAATTCTTCATGAGTCGTCGGCTTATTTACTAGGTTCTTTTTTGTTATTTCTTTCGCAATCTGTACGATTTTACCCAGGGTAATGAGGTATTGATTACCAGGATCATGAGGCGGTGCAATTATCAGAAAGATCAAAGAAACGGGTTTCTTATCAATCGCCTTGAATTGTATTGGTTTCGTTGTTCGTCCTACTGATATCTCTAGTTTGTTGACTGCTAGGGATCGGCAGTGTGGAATGGCAATACCTTTACCAATGCCTGTTGAACCTAATTCTTCTCTTTTGAGGAGCGTTGACACAATGAGTTCTGCATCCTCTCCTTTTTTTATTGAATACACCAGGGTCCGTATTACATCTTCTTTTTTACCTGGACTGAGTGAGAGATCTATTCTTTCCTTTGATAACAGACTTGCAAGATTCATTTAACCTCCTTTTAAATATCATGAAGATACGATGTTGAGAAGATATGAAGTTCAGAACCTCATAACCTCTTAAGTTCATAACTTCAGAATAATTCATTACATCCTCTCCGGACATGATACACCGAGGAGTTCAAGTCCTTTTTGCAATACCTCGGCTGTTTTTGTTATTAAAAATAATCTCGCATGCGTACGTTGCTTTTCGTCAGTTACTACACGATGTTTCTGGTAAAAATAGTGAAAGCACTGCGCCAGATTAATTAAGTAATAGGTCATAAGATACGGCTCATATGTCCTTACGATATCCTCGAGGATCTCTGGAAATTTCAATATTTCCTTTGCCAAAGTAATTTCCTCTTTCTCGCTCATTAATGATAGGTCAACATCTTCTTGAAACTCAATATCCTGGTCTTTTGCAAAGGCTATGATGCTTTTAATTCTTGCATGCGCATATTGAACGTAGTACACTGGATTTTCTTCAGATTCTTTCAGTGCGAGGTCAAGGTCGAAATCCAAGTGCTGTGAGTTTGACCTCATCAAAAAGAAAAATCTCACGACATCTCTTGGTACTTGTTCGAGAAGTTCATTGAGGGTAGTAAAAGTACCAGCTCTTTTAGACATGGTTAAAAATTCGCCGCCTTTTTTTAATTTAACCTCTTGAGCGATAATGATCTTAAGAATATCATCTGCATAACCTAACGCATTAATACCACCTTTGAGCCGTTTTATGTATCCATGGTGGTCAGGTCCCCAAATGTTGATTAATGTATCAAAATTCCGTTGTATTTTATCAAGGTGGTAGGCAATGTCAGGGAGCAGATACGTATTACGCTGATCCGATGTTATAATTACTCTATCGTTGCTGTCGCCAAATTCCTTCGTTTTAAAGTATAGAGCACCGTCTTTTTCATACGTGAGTTTCTTATCCTGTAAGATTTTTAGCACAGTATCAACTAATCCTTTTTTATATATTTCTGATTCCTGAATCCAGTAATCGAAGATAACACCAAAATCCTCGAGTGTTTTCTTTTGTATGTTTACAAAATAATTTACGGAATAATTTTTGATGTCTTCTATCGTGTCAATATTTTCCGAAAGGAGCTCCTTAGCTACATCTTTAATATATTCACCATGGTAGCCATTTTCAGGAATCTGTGCTTTTTCACCAGATAGTTCATTCATCCTCTGCTTAACACTTTCAGCCAAGAGGTCGATCTGTCTACCCGTATCATTTATATAGTACTCAGCACTGGCTCTGAATCCACTTTTATTGAGTATACGAACTAATGAATCTCCTACTGCGGCGGCTCGTGCGGCTGCTATATTGATTGGACCAGTTGGGTTTACGCTGACAAATTCGATGAGAATTTTTTTACTTTCACCGACATCAATTGTCGCGGTTTCTCTGTGTAACAAGTCTAAAAGATATTGCGTGCTTATCTCAAAATTGATAAATCCTGGTTCGCAGATTGTGACACCACTAATCATTGGATCCTTGAATTTTTTTATGAGTTTTTCAGCAACGGTGAGTGGAGATTCGCCTCTTTTGGAGGCGATTTTAAGTGCCACATTGGTAGCATAGTCACCCGGTTTTCCCTTCGGTACATAATCGATGCGAATTTCTTCGTCTGGCACAATTTGTTGTAAGATTTTTTTTAGTTCACGCCTAATCATATTGCAATTCAATTCTCGCTGCATCTCCCCAGAGTCGTTCGAGTCCATAAAATTCTCTTGTTTCTTTTAGGAATAAATGCACGATGACATCAATAAAATCTAATAATACCCAGGTAGCTACTCCTAAACCCTCAACGTGGTTTGGTTTTTCGTATTCCATGAGATATTGAGCGATTGTTTCTAAATGAATATCAGACAAGCCGTTGGCGATGACAAAAAAATCAGTGATAGGCGATAAATTCCTCAAGTCAAAGATGACGATGTCCGATCCTTTTTTTTCATCGATAAGATTGGCTAATGCCTTAGCCAGTGCAATTGGATCCGACATTTTTCTGGAGTGGATATCAGAGTTCTTTTTCAATATCCGGGAAGATTTTTTCATAATCTCTGCCAATGATAATGGTTACTTCCAAGAAAAGGGCAGCATCAATATCTTTTCCAATATTTTTACACCCGATTCTACAAGCAACATACTGTGCGTTCTCCATATTTTCGTCATCACGTTCAATCACCACGGTCTCCCCAAAGTCAGTTTTGTGTGCATCTCCAATTCGTACCACATTAAAACCTTGTTTCCTCAGTATGTTTGCAACTTTAATGGCGAGTCGATTCTCACCACACCCATTGAGCACCTCGATTCTCATGTTGCTGTTTTTCCTATATATCTCTTCAGGATCCTCTCTAGAAAACATGATGAGCATTGAAACGAGGAATGCCAATAGGAGAACTGCAAGGATGTATATTATAATTTTGCCAGATGATTGTTTGTTTAACGCTGCAATAAGCATACTACGATTTTATTTGGATCTCAATACCCATTTTTTTACCATTTTTTATCCACACAAATGGTCCTACTGTTGTTCCACTCTTTATTGTGGTGTTACCCTCGATAATCGTATGTGGTCTGATATGGACATTCTTCCCAAAGCGTACAGAAAGATCTATCGTCGTCGTCAAGGGGTCCTCAATGTCGACTCCTTGTAGCATCAATTGCTCGAACCACCGTGCCCTAGCAATTTCTCGTACCCTTGCTAATTCAAATTTTGAATTGATACCCAGAATTTCTTCTTCGTTGTTGATTTTCAAACCAGCGACTTTCTTTTTCTTTCTAATTATTTCATGAACAATATCAGTCAAGTAGTATTCACCCTGGCGGTTTACTGAAGTGATTTCATCAAGCGCGTGAGAGAGTAAATCTCTCCTGCCATAATAGACACCGACATTGATTTCCTTGATCACCTGCTGCTGTACAGCTGCATCGGTTTGTTCAACAATGCCCGAAACAAAATTGTTCTTATTTCGTATAATTCTGCCATAACCAAAAGGATTTTGCATTGCACAGGTGAGAATTGTTAGAGCGGCATTCTGTTTCTTATGGTACGTTAAGAGTTCCAAAACAGTAGTTTCTGATAAAAGTGGGACATCACCATTTAAAATAAGTACATATGTACTCGTCGCAACTGCAATACCGTTTTTTGCAGCATCTCCGCTTCCTAATGGACGTGCCTGTATTACATATTTTACTCCGGTCCCGATAGTTTTCTTGAGGGTGTGTGCATTTTTGCCAACTACGACGACAATTTCCTTACTTCTGATAGTGCGAGCGAGCTGGACAGCGAAAGAGATAATCGGCTTACCCAATATTTTGTGCAGTACTTTGGGTGTTTTTGAATACATACGGGTACCCTTACCAGCAGCTAAAATAATTGTACTGAATGTGTTCTCTAAAAGGGCGCGATTTGGCGGCACAATTAAATATAATCAAAATTATAATCCTGTCAAGCACAGAGAGATTTACTAAAGATAGCAGTGATAAAAGTGTTGGGATTTCAATCACTGTAATCTGTTTCTTTATCACCGTAATCTTGAGAGCGATGAATCTTTGTCCAGAGCTCTCAGAGAGGGCACTTGACTTACTATTAATTATGGTTATTATTACCTTGTGAAAAAACGCCTTGTTTGGTTAATCTTTTTCGTGCTATTCTGTAATAAGCTACCAATAGGTGAGGATGAATTAAATTTACGAGGAGACTTTACTGCACAGTACGTCGATTTTACACCCTATTTTACAGCTACTGAGTATAAAAATATCCCGCTTGGGTCATCAAGTAATCTGGTCGTTGGCAAAAAGAGTGACTACGAATCAAGAATTCTCCTGAGATTCAATTTTCCCTCAAGCCTTGAACAAGGACTCGATGAGATTAAGTTGATCCTCTATCATAATAACAACTTGGAAAATGATCCTGTTACATTTAGCATCCACCTCTTGACTGAGAGTTTTGATGAAGCCGAGGCGACATGGTATCATCGGACACAAACCGAAGACTGGGATACTGGAGGTGGCGATTATCAAGAGGATTCATTACGTTTTGGTGAGAGTGAAGGTGATTCCCTCGTCGTATATTTCAATTATATTGAATTGGAACAAATAAAAGCCGCTCCCGGTATGATTATCATTCCACAAGACAGTGGTTTTGTTGGATTTTATTCACGAGAGAGCGGTAAACCACCAATAATTCAACTTATCAAGAACGATGAGGTTACAATATTAACGCTCGATGATGACTGCCACATACTGACCGGTCCTACACCATACCCCACTGAAGATTGGATTGGTTCAGGCATGGCGTACCGTAATTATGTAAAATTTCTCTTTGATACTCTTTTAGTTGATGACGATGACAAAAAGGTCGTATTTGCAGAATTAACAGTAAAACCCTCAGAGGTCTTCGGAATGAGAGATACTATTGAAATTGCCGTGAGACAGCTCCTCGAACCGCTCGATGACTTTGATACACCCACCAGTCCGCTCATTGATTTAAAAAAATTTGCAATTGATGATACCATCTTTACACTCGATGTCATAAAGCATGTCCAAAAGGCAATTGATTATCCAGATTCAAATTTTGGTTTCTTCATATATCTGTCACCAGAAAATTATGATATATCGACTGTCAAGTTTGAAGCAGTGTCACACCATTTGACAGTAGGGTATATATTACCACCGGACGAACGGTGACAGGGGGACTGGGAGACTCGGTGACATGAAGAAACGGAGAATGGAAGAGAAGAAAGTAAGACCGGAGGGAAATCAATAATGGGGTTGGTGTTGATTTTTCTATTAAATGCATCGCTTTTTTCTCTTGGTGGCATTGGTGAAGACCTTGGTGTTTTTAAAACCCCGTTCCTTGAAAGTAGTCAAAGGGCCGCTGTTGAATTTGTATTGAGACCTGAATTCAACGTATTAAATGAGGGGAGTGATTTCCGTAGCATATTCTGGACAAATCCATTCGATTTCAACCTTACTGTGCCTTTTGGTAGAGGATTTATTTTTTCGGTAGGAAATTCTGAACGATATAGCCAGGCGTTCGATGTTTACCTTGAAGAAGAAGACCTTGGGCTCCATGTGCTCGGTAAAGGTGGAATCAGTGAAATCTATGCAAATGTGAATAATGACTTCAAAGTCGGACAGATTGCATTACGTGCGTCGTATCTCTTTGGACATCCTTGGGAAATATGGGAATATTCAATTAGTAATTACTACCTCACCGATACATTTTCGTATACCTACCGGGGAAAAATTTTCGGTGCAGGTTTACGTGTGGCATTTGTTTCTGTAGCATATGAAGGTCTTGGTAGTGTGACAACGGAGACAGTAACTATTGACACAACAATTGATCTTCCAGACAGACTCTCGATCGGTGTGAATCCTCCGCTCTTCGGAGGTAAACTAGGCATGATGTATGAACATTCGTTCTGGCACCGCAATACTGGTCAGAATTACAGTTCACCACACAGATTTAAAATAGGTTTTGAAAAGCAGAGGATAGGCGTTCAGTATTTCTACAATCCATGGTACCTTGAAGACGTCACAGAACACGGTATCAACTTCTCATGGGCTATTCCGGTAAGGAATGTAGGTTCTGCGAAGTTCAATATCTCATGCGCACTGCGAAGCAGAGGTGATCTGCGCGAGTTCATAATTATTCCTGAATTGCAATTTACATTGAGAGAAATATTTGCACTTCGAAAGTAGTGAAATAGTTAATTATGACAAAATCTGTGAACATTTTTCTCTATGTAATCTGTGCACTTAATATCTGTGAAATCTGTGTATTATGAAACAGAGAATTTTATTACTCGATGATGAAGAAAGTCTTATAAAATGGCTCTCGTATGCCCTCGAGCAGAAGGGATACGATGTTTTTGCCACGACCGAGCCCGAGACCGCCATATCAAAAATCAAACACGAAAAATTTGACTGCGTCATCAGCGATATCAAAATGCCGAAGATAGATGGTTTTAAATTTTTAGGAAAGGTCAGATCAATCTATCCCAATGTTCCTGTTATATTTATTACAGCATACGGTTCAATGGAGTCAGCGATTAAGGCTATTAGAGACGGCGTAAGCGATTACATCTTAAAACCATTTTCGATTGATGAAATACTCGACCGTATTAAGACGAATCTGAGTAAACCTCGGACACCATTCAACA
Source organism: candidate division TA06 bacterium DG_78 (assembly GCA_001303225.1). Classification (GTDB taxonomy): domain Bacteria; phylum Hydrothermota; class Tepidihabitantia; order SM23-42; family SM23-42; genus DG-78. The sequence goes on from LJNI01000007.1 coordinate 20,453, forward strand.
CAATCATCGGCTCTAGTAAGCAGATACATGATGTTTTAGATATGATTAATAAAATTGCAGCCACTGACACGACCGTACTCATCTTAGGCGAGTCAGGAACAGGGAAAGAGTTAATCGCACGAGAAATACATAACCGCTCCAAGCGATTAAATAATAATTTTGTAACTCTTTCCTGTGCAGCACTTCCTGAGACATTGCTCGAGAGCGAGCTCTTTGGATATAAAAAAGGTGCGTTTACTGGTGCCTCAACAGACAAGGATGGTCTCTTTAAAGCAGCTGATAAGGGAAGTTTTTTTCTCGATGAGATAGGAGATGCACCATCATCGATTCAGATGAAGCTCTTACGTTTTTTAGAACAGAAAGAAATTGTTCCCTTGGGTTCAACAAAATCTATCAAACTTGATGTACGCTTAATTGCTGCAACGAATAAAGACCTCATGGAAGAAGTGAAAAAAGGCAAGTTTCGAGAAGACCTTTTTTACCGTCTCAATGTAATTCCGCTTATGTTACCGCCATTACGTCAGCGAAAAGATGATATACCAGTCCTTGCTGACCATTTCTTGAGAGCAATATGTGAGAGAGAGGCGCTGGGCGAGAAAAAATTATTAAGAACGACAAGTGAGGCGTTAAAGAACTACAAATGGCCTGGAAATATTCGAGAACTAAGGCATGTTGTTGAACGCTCCGCAGTCCTCAGTGATTCCTATTACATAAAACCTGAACATCTCGGTTTAGAGGTGGTAAAAAGTAAGAGCCTCAATGAACTCCAAGAAGTTGAGATTAAACGGGTACTACAAGAATGTGGTGGAAATATAAGTAAAGCAGCAAAAATACTCGGTGTGGGTCGGGCAACACTGTATAGAAAAATGAAAACGCGGAAACCACTGAAGAAGAAACGCTGAGAGCGCAGAGTATCCGCAGAGACCGCAGAAAAAGAAGGCGCAGAGAGCGCCGAAGAAAAAATAGGACGCAAATCTCAGCGGATTCTGCGAGTATTCAGCGGTCTCTGCGTAAAACGTCGAGACTTAAATATGTATCAAAATGAGACGGTTTTTCATGATGAGACAATACCCTACTAAAAAACATTCGAAATTTCGAAATATTTTTTCGAAATTTCTGGCATAGATATTGCTTTATAAATAGCCAGTAATTGTTCTTTGAAAGTTCCATTTAAACTTTAATACCAGAAAGGCTTTATGAATCAGACATTCACTTACAATGCTTATGCGTGCGTTGGTTGTGCCTCAAAGCCTCAAGATTCTAAAGGGTTACCTTGTAACCATTCAATGTTCAAGGGCACATTCTTTTAGTTATTTGTACCATGGTTAATGAAATCATTAACCAATCTCTATTAAGGAGGAAACAATGAAGAGAAAGGGATTCACCCTTATCGAACTGATGGTCGTGGTAGTGATTATTGGTATCTTAGCCGCAATCGCTATTCCGAACTTCATGAGAATGCAACAGAGAGCAAAAGAAGGCTCTGTGAAGAATAATATGCATACAGTACAACTCGCAGTTGAGGATTTTGCAACGCTTAATTCTGGTGCGTATGCAGGTGGCTTTACTGCTGTCACAGGAGAGACTGGTGAAACAATCGTTCAACTCTTGCCAGGTCAGGTCCATTGTGTCAATCCATTTACTGGTTTGGCAACTGTAGCTACGGAATTTCTTGCTGCTGATCCCAAACTCCCTGCAGGACCAGGAGTTTTAGCTGCAGGTGTATATTCGTATGGTAGCGATGCAACAGGTGCTGCTCTTGCTGATGGACAGAGATACGCAATCCACGGTGGTGGAGCAACTGGACTGGCTAATCTTTCTCTTATACTTGCTAATTACTAATACGACAGAAGAGATTTTAATGGTGGTGACTTGGGTACTTGTACTACAAGGCACCACCATTTTCTCTCATGGAGAATAGACATCATGAATAGATTGACCACCCTAAATAAATCTGGATTTACCCTCATTGAACTGATGGTCGTGGTGGTCATTATTGGTATTCTCGCTGCAATTGCAGTGCCAAACTTTATCAATATGCAGCAGCGTTCAAAAGAAGGAAGTTTAAAACAAAACATGCATCAGCTCCAAATGATCGTTGAAGATTTTGCTGTGTTGACTGATGGTTTGTATCCGACTGATAACACCTCTGCAACGTTCATGACCGGTGAAACCTTGGAAGACATGAAACCAGGTGGTGCTGCTTCTCAGTGGCCCCTGAATCCATTCACTTCAGCACCAACTGTCATAACATGGTCTTTAGGTCAAGCAAATCCTGCAATCCCGACAAACCTTGACCATAATCCAGGTGAAATTGAATACTGTAATGACGGTACTGTTGCAGGAGCCATGGATGCTCAACGTTATGCAATCCATGGCGGTGATTCCGAGCCAGCAAATGGTCAAAACCTTACCTTAATACTCAAAAATTTCTAACCCACATAACTTCCAAACTTCACATCTTCGTAATTTCTAAGCCTCATTGTTTCTGATTTACTAATCTGCGAATTTCGCGGATTTTCCGCGTTCTCTGCGTTTCATTTTTTTCTTAACTTCATATCTTCTGAGTTTCCCAACTTCTTATCTTCTCCTCAGCGTGCTCCGCGAATATTCTGCGTTCTCTGCGTTATATTTTCCCTAACTTCTTAACCTCGTAACTTCCCGTCTTCTAATTTTCTCATCTCCGCTGTCTCGCGTCCCGCCATGTCTCCCACGACCACTTGTACGTTGAATACACCGTACCATCTTTAAGATAATAGTGTTCGCCATGTGGTTCTTCAGGAAGTTCATGTATGATATTATAGATAATTAACTCACGTAATTGATGGGGCACATGACCAATTTTTTCAGTAAATTCTCTCACCTTTTCATTCAAAAACTGGATATGTAATTCCATGGTGATATCTTTGATATACAATTCAGCAATTGCTCGTTCTTCAGGGCTTTCAGAATGATTATAGAGGTCTACCCACAAGGCGAGTCCAGTTTCTAAATCACCGACTTTTTTATAAGCAACAAACGCTGCCCACCGTTTGGGCCATGTTGGGGCATCTGGTTTTAAAGCGGATAACTTGAAATAGTATTCTGCAGAAAGGTAATCTCTCAAAAATACATAGTGAATAAAAGCATAGAAGAAAGGGTACACCCAATCATCAGGATTGGTAATCATCGCCTTTTTCAATAATTTTTTTGCCTGGTCTGGCCGCTGTGCATCATGGGTAAGCATGAGGCTCCCTAAGGTGTAGGCATGACTGAAATACGGGTCAAGCGTTGTCAGTATGTCGAGAATATGGTACATCAGTTCAAATTTTTGGTCAGTGAGCCGATGTTCTCCGTAATACTGGACAAAGCGTAACCACACGACGTCTGCTAATGGTGCATAGAATCCCATGGAGAGTGCCTTGAGTGCAATGCCTGAGGGAAAATACAGTAACTCTCCGATCAATGCGTACTCTGTTTCTCTCCAATCAATACGATAGGCGAAATTTGCAATGAGAAAAATGAGCAAAATTAAGACAAT